>JAOUIM010000354.1 GCA_029884035.1 Aquincola sp.
GGGCGGATGGTCGCCGGCCACGCGTGGGCCGTCGCCGCGGTGGCGCTGGCGGCGATCACCGCCGTCGTCGTGACCGCGCGCCAGACGCTGCGCACCGGCGCCAAGTCGCGCTGGATCGAATCGCTGCCGCTCGTCGGGCCGCTGATCCGCCAGTTCCGCCACGCCCAGATGTACCGCACCGCCGGCATGCTCGTCAAAGGCGGCATCGCCACGCCCAAGGCGCTGCAGCTGAGCACCAACCTGCTCGGCGAGGCCGACCGCACGCGCCTGACGCGCGCCGTCACGCTGATCCACGAGGGCCGCTCGATCAGCAGCGCGCTGCAGGCGGCCGAGTTGGCCGACCCCGTGGCCGCCAGCATGCTCGCGGTGGCCGAACGCACCGGCGCGCTGGCCGAGATCCTCGAGCGCATCGCGTCGTTCCACGAGTCGCGCCTGCAGCGCTCGGTCGAACTCACGAGCCGCCTGTTCGAGCCGCTGCTGATGATCGTGATCGGCCTCGTGATCGGCGCGATCGTCGTGCTGATGTACCTGCCGATCTTCGACCTCGCCTCCAGCCTCCAGTGAACGCCCGCACGCACACCTCATGACGATCTTCATGTCCAGCGGCCTGCCCAGCCGCATCGAAAGGCCGCCCGAGCCGACGCTCGACGCGGCGCTCGTGCAAGAGGCGCTCAAGAACGCCGGCTCGCGCTCGCGCGTGGCGTGGATGGCCGAGCAGCTCAAGCTCAGCGAGGACGACCTGCTGCCGCGCGCGGCCCGCTTCTTCGGGGCGCGGCCGCTGATGATGGCCGAGCTGCGCGCGATCAGCCCGGACTTCGGCCTCGTGTCGTTCGCCGAGTGCAAGCGCCGCAACTGCGTGGTGGGCCGCTATGCCGACCAGGACGCGCTCACGGTCGTCGTCAGCGACCCCACCGACATCCGCCTGCGCCAGTGGATCGACGTGCGCATCGGCAACCGCCCGACCGACATCGCGCTGGCCACCGCCGCCGATCTGCAGGCCTTCCTGGTCAGCCTCGAGAAATCGCTGCGCGCGATGGACGCGGTGAAGGTGCACACCGACCGGCCCAGCGTGGCCGCCAACGGCGACGGCGGCCTGGCGATCTCGATCTCGAACATCGACGCCACCGAGAGCCCGGTGGTGCGTCTCGTCGATTCGACGCTGTACGACGCGCTGCACACCGGCGCCAGCGACATCCACCTCGAGACGCAGCCCGGCGGCATGGTCATCAAGTACCGGCTCGACGGCGTGCTCGAGGTCGTCAAGCAGATCGACAGCCTGGACATCGCCAACCAGGCCATCTCGCGCATCAAGGTGGTCTCCGAGCTCGACATCGCCGAGCGCCGCATCCCGCAGGACGGCCGCTTCCAGGTCGTGGTCGACGGGCGCGACATCGACTTTCGCGTCTCGATCATGCCCAACCTGTTCGGCGAGGACGCGGTGCTGCGCGTGCTCGACCGCAAGCACCTGACCGGACAGTTCCAGGCCCTGCGCCTGGAGACGCTCGGCTTCGACACGCGCGTGCTCGATTTCATCCGCGACGCCGCGCTGATGCCCTATGGCCTGCTGCTCGTCACCGGGCCCACCGGCAGCGGCAAGACGACGACGCTGTATGCGGCGCTCTCGGAGATCAACACCGGCCTGGACAAGATCGTCACGATCGAGGACCCGATCGAGTACCAGCTGCCCGGCGTGCTGCAGATCCCGGTTAACGAGAAGAAGGGGCTGACCTTCGCGCGCGGCCTGCGTTCGATCCTGCGCCACGACCCCGACAAGATCATGGTCGGCGAGATCCGCGATGCCGAGACCGCGCAGATCGCGGTGCAGGCCGCGTTGACCGGCCACCAGGTGTTCACCACGGTGCACGCCAACAACGTGTTCGACGTCATCGGCCGCTTCGCCAACATGGGCGTGGACAGCTACAGCCTGGTGGCGGCGTTGAACGGCATCGTCGCGCAGCGGCTGCTGCGCATGAACTGCCCGGAATGCGCCGCGCCGTGCACGGTCGCGCCCGAGGTCCTCGCGCGCAGCGGCCTGGCGCCGCAGCGCGTGGCCGCCGCCACCTTCAAGCGCGGCATGGGCTGCGCGCACTGCCGCGGCACCGGCTACAAGGGCCGCCGCGCGATCGCCGAGACGCTGCCGATGAGCGACACGCTGCGCGACCAGCTGGTGCAGCGCGCGCCGCTGTCGCAGATCCGCCAGTCGGCGCGCGATGCCGGCTTCACCAGCCTGCGCGACGCCGCGGTCGCGCTCGCGCTGTCCGGCGAAACCACCGTGGAGGAGATCAATCGTGTCACTCCCGTGGAGTAAGGTCGTGCGGCTGCGCGTGACGCCGCACGTGGCCAGCGGCAACCTGGTGCGCCGCGGTCTGCGGCCCAGGGTGCTCGCGCGCACGGGCCAGGCGGCCGGCGCGCCGGCCGCCGCCAAGGCCGGTGCCGTGGCCGCCCAGGCCGCCGCGCTGGCGCCGGCCATCGATGCCGTGTTCGCCGAACTCGCCAAGACCGCGCCGCTGCGCGGTGCGCGGCTCGAAGTCGAGTGGGCCGATGCGCTGATGGTGTTCGATGTCGCCAACGGCGACTTCGCCGGCAACAGCGACGCGCAGCTGCAATCGGTCGCCGCGGCCTGCATGACCGAGCTGCTCGGCGATGCCGCGCCGGCGCACGAGATCCGCTGGCAGCTGCAGCGCGACGGCAAGCACCTGCTGATCGGCGCGATCGCGCACGAGTACCTGCACCTGCTGTCGGAAGCGGCTGGGCGGCATGGCCTGCACCTGTCGAGCATCGAGCCCGACTTCTGCCTGCAATGGAACCGCCATGCCGCGGCCGTCAAGCGCGACACCTCGGTCTTCGCGGTCGTGTCCGGGCACGACGCGGTGATCGCGTGCGTGGACAAGGGCGCGGTGGCGGCCATCAGCAGCGGGGCCTGGGTCAACGGCTCGCTGCCCCGAGGCGAGGCCAGCGACGACGCGAGCAAGCTGGCCCGCGCCGTGGCCGACGGCCGCCCGGTCAAGGAGCCGCTGCTCGACATCCGCCTGACCCGCCTGCTGGCCAGCGTCGGCCTCGACCCTGCGGCCGCATCGGACTGCGTGCTGGTGGCGCCGGGATGGGCCCGCAACAAGGTGTCCTCGCGCTGGACCGTCCTGAACCGCGACGCGACTGCCGCATGAAGCCCGAGCGCCTGCACCTCGACTTCGCCACCGCCGCGCACCGGCCGCCGCGCGTGGGCATGCTCCTGCTCGTCGTCGCGGCCGTCGCGCTGGCCGGCGGTGCGTTCGAGCTGTCGAACGTGGTGGCCACCAATGCGCGCCTGTCGGACACGCTGGCCGCGGTCGACGCGCGCCGCGACGCCCCTGCCGCGAGCGCCGCCAAGCCCGCGTCCACCGACCCGAAGGAGCTGGCACGCACGCGCGCCGTGCGCAAGGTCAGCCAGAGCCTGATGACCCCCTGGGGCGATCTGCTGGAGTCGCTCGAGTCGGTCCCGGTGCCGTCGGTCGCGGTGCTGTCGATCGAGCCGTCGGTGTCCAAGCGCAGCATCCGCATCGTCGCCGAAGCGAAGACGGCGCAGGACATGCTCGCGTACCTGAGCGCGCTGCAACGCGAGCCCCGCCTGTCGTCGGTGGTGCTGGCTTCGCACCAGGTGCAGCAGCAGGCGCCGGGCGCGCCGGTGCGGTTCCAGGTCAACGGCACCTGGGGAGCGGCGCAATGAACCAGATCGCACTTCGGCTCTGGCGGCGCGCGACGCGCCGGATCGGCGCCACCGGCGTCGTTGCCATCGCGCTGATGGCGGTTGCGCTCACGGTGGGCGTGTCGATCCCGGGCTTCGCGCGCCATTCCGACGAACTGCGCGCGATGCTGGTCTCGCGCGCCGACGAGATCTCGCGCAAGGGCCAGGCCGTGCGGCGCCCCATGTCGAGCAGCGAGCAGGTCGGCGAGTTCGTGAGCACCTTCCCCGAGATCACGCACAACGCCGACGACCTCGAGCAGGTGTTTGCCGCCGCGCGGCGCTACAACGTGAACCTGCCCAAGGGCGAGTACGTGCTCAAGGCCGAGCCGAACACGCCGCTCGTGTCGTTCACCGCCACCTTCCCGGTGCGCAACGAATACGGAGCCATCAAGGCGT
>JAOUIM010000355.1 GCA_029884035.1 Aquincola sp.
TCGAGGCTCCTGTCGGCCGTGCTCGGGCTGGCCAATGGCTCGTCTCTGATCATGATGGCTTTCGGCGGCACCGCGGTCGTCTTCTTCGCGATGGCGAGCCTGGCCACGGCGATCAAGCGCGACCTGTCGGGCATGGGCAAGTTCCTCTTCGTCGGCGCCATCATGCTGCTGGTCGCTGGGCTGCTGAACCTGTTCTTCCAGTCCAGCGCGCTGATGATCACGCTGTCGGTCATCGCGATCGGTCTGTTTTCGGCCTTCATGCTGTACGACCTCAAGCGCGTGCTCGACGGCGGCGAAACCAACTACGTGACTGCGACGCTGGCGATCTACCTGGACATCTACAACGTGTTCCAGAGCCTGCTCGCGCTGCTTGGCATCTTCGGCGGCGAACGCGAATAGAGGTCTCGCGACCACCGAATCAGGGCCCTTCTTGGGCCCTTTTCTCTATCCGCGCTCGAACACCGCCATGCTCTCGACATGCGCAGTGTGCGGAAACATGTTGACCACGCCGGCGGCCGCACACCGATAACCGGCCTGGTGCACGATCAGGCCGGCATCACGTGCCAGCGTGGCTGGATTGCAGCTCACATAGACGATGCGCAACGGCGCCGCCCAGTCTGCGCGCGGGCCCGCCTGATGCAGATCGGCCAGCGCTTTGGCCAGTGCAAAGGCGCCTTCGCGCGGCGGATCGACCAGCCAGCGCTCGGCGCTGCCGTCAGCCACCACCGTGTCGGGGGTGACCTCGAAAAGGTTGCGCGCGGCAAATGTGGCCCTCGCGCCCAGGCCGTTGCGCTCGGCGTTCGCCCGCGCGCGGAGCACGAGCGCCTCGCTGCCCTCGACGCCCAGCACCTCGCGCGCACGGGTGGCAATCGGCAGCGTGAAGTTGCCAAGGCCGCAGAACCAGTCGATGACGCGATCGTCAGGACGGGGATCGAGCAGGCGAACCGCACGGCCGACCAGCACGGCATTGATGCCCGAATTGACCTGCGTGAAATCGGTTGGCTCGAACGGCATCACGACACCGAACTCGGGCAGCCCATAGGCGAGCCGTGCCCCCCCAGCGTCGAGCCGGTGCACCGTGTCCGGGCCCTTGGGCTGCAGCCACCACTGAACCCGGTGAAGCGCGCCAAAGGCGCGCAGGCGTGAGAGATCGCGGTCCGACAGCGGCTCGAGGTGCCGCAGCACCAACGCCAGCACTGCGTCGCCCGCCGCCAGCTCGAGCTGTGGCACTGTCTCGCGGGCATCGAGCGACATCACCAAATCCCTTAGCGGCAGCAGCAGCGCGCTGACTCGGGGCGGCAGGACATGGCACTCTTGCATGTCGGCGATGTAGCGAGAAGCGCGTTCGTGGAAGCCCACCAGTACCGTGCCCTTCTTGGCGACATGTCGGACTGACAGCCGCGCGCGGTCGCGGTAGCCCCAGGACGTGCCCTCGATCGGCCTCAACACGCGTTCCGGCCTGACCTTGCCCAGGTGCCAGAGGTCGTCTTCGAGAGTGCGCTGCTTGACCGCGATCTGCGCGGCTGGATGCAGGTGCTGCATCTTGCAGCCGCCGCAGGCGCCAGCGTGCAGGCCGAAATGGGGGCAGGCGGGCCGCACACGCTGCGAACTCTCGCGTGCGAAGGCCGAAACCGTGCCCTGCTCCCAATTCTTCTTGCGCCGGTGGATGTGCACCTGCACGCGCTCGCCGGGCAATGAACCCTCGATGAAGACCACTTTGCCCTCGGCGTCGTGTGAGACGCCTCGCGCCTCGAGATCGAGCGATTCAACCTCGAGCCACTCCCCATCCGCGGTCACCGCGGCACCCTGCGGTGCACGGTCGAGCCCGCCCGGCGAGAGCGCAAATCCTCCGGGCAGGGCTGCAGCCTCATGCCCAGGCCTTCAGATACTCGGCCCAGTGGGGCTCGTCGACCACAGCGATCGTCTCACGCGCCAGCGCCACCTCCCGCTCATGCTCGGCTGCAGTGAAGCCGCCGCGCATCTGCTGAAAACGACAGTACAGCAGCCAGGTGTTCATCACGTCGGTCTCGCAGTAGCGACGGATGTCCTCGAGTCGGCCGTCGAGGAAGGCCGCATGGACCTGCGAGCCGTCCATGCCCAGCTTGCCAGGCAGGCCGCACAGCTTGGCCATCGCATCCAGCGGCGCACTCGCTCGCGGTTGGTACATCGCGAGCAGGTCCATCAGGTCGAGGTGGCGCGTGTGGTAGCGCGAAATGTAGTTATTCCACTTGTATTCGCGATCGTCCTCGCCAAGGTCCCAATATTTGTCGGCCACTACACCGTGCTTCAATCCGCGGTAGTGCAGTACCGGCAGATCGAAACCGCCACCGTTCCAGCTCACGAGCTGCGGTTGGTGCTTCTCGATCTTGTCGAAGAAGGTCTGCACAATCGCCCCTTCTTGCGCTGCATCGCCGGCACTGAAGGATTGCACCGTCAGCCCTTTCGCATTGCGGAAGATGCAGGAGATTACGAGTACCCGGTGCAGGTACAGGGGCAGCATCTCGCTCTTGCCCGCAGCTTCACGCTCTGTCCGCTCCTGTGCCAGCACCTCGGCATCGGACAAAGCCACGTCGGCGCCCCGCAGCGCGCGCAGACCGTCGACGTCAGGAATGGTCTCGATGTCGAAGGCCAGGGCGGGCCACTGGGCCATGCTCGGTCGCGACAGTCAGAACACCGATTCGCGATCGATGCCGCGCCGCGCCATGTGGCGCCGCAGCTTCAGCAGCGCCTCCTGCTGGATCTGCCGCACCCGCTCCCGCGTCAGCCCCAGACGCTCGGCCAGGGCTTCCAGCGTCTCGGCCTCGCTGTTGTACAGGCCATAGCGCCCCGTGAGCACCTCGCGTTCACGCCGGCTGAGTTCGAGCAACTCGCCCCCGATCAGGGCCTCGATCTCGTGGTGCAGCATGCGATCGGCCGGGTCGCCGCCACCGTCGTCGGCCACCGCGTCGAGCAGCGAGTCGCCACCGGCATCGCCGTCGCGCGCGGTCGCGTCGCGCGGTGCGTCCAGTGAAGTCGGCTGCTCGGCGTAGCGCAGCAGGTCGGCCACCTCCTGGACCGGACGCCCCAGATGTTCAGCGATGTGCTCCACGCGCACCGGCCGGTCGTCGACCTCGCCACCGATTGCTCGCTGGCTCTCGAGCGCGCGCCGCGCACGCAGCACCTGGTTGAGTTCGCGCACGACATGGACCGGCAGTCGCACCAGGCGTGCCTGGTGCATGATCGCCCGCTCGATCGATTGCCGGATCCACCACGAGGCGTAAGTCGAGAAGCGAAACCCTCGCTCAGGCTCAAACTTGGCGGTCGCGTGCATCAGTCCGAGGTTGCCTTCCTCGATCAGGTCGGTCAGTGGCATGCCGCGACCGAGGTAGTTCTTGGCGATGCTGACGACGAGCCGCAGGTTGCGCTCGATCATCTGCTGCCGTGCCGCGAAATCTCCACTGCGCGCGCGGACCGCTGTCTCGTACTCCTCGTCAGGCGTGAACAGCGGTGCGCGGCGGATCTCGCGAAGGTAGGTCTGCAGGGTGTCGGCAGCGTCACCATCGTCGGCAGCCAATTCGACCTGCGGCAGTTCCGGCACGCCCTCGCCCACAACGTCTCGCCCGCCCGCCGCTGCCAGGGCATCCAAGGCGCCGATTGGCGGATCCTGCGGGCGCACGCTCACGGGCAATTCCTGGCTCAGCGTGGCGGCAGCAGCCGCGCCGGATCGATCGGCTTGCCCAGACGTCGGATCTCGAAGTGCAGTTGTACGCGCTCGGCGTCGCTCGAGCCCATCTCGGCGATCCTCTGGCCCTTGCGGACCACCTGGTCTTCCTTCACGAGCAGGATTTGGTTGTGGGCGTATGCCGTGAGGTAGCTGTTGTTGTGCTTGACGATGACCATGTTGCCGTAGCCGCGCAATCCCGAGCCTGCGTAAATCACACGGCCATCGGCCGCAGCGACCACCGGATCGCCGGCCTTGCCAGCAAAGACCAGACCCTTGCTGCGCGCCTCGTCGAACGGCGTAACGACGGCACCAGCAGCAGGCCAGCCCCATGAGATCTCGTCGTCGGCCTCGCGAGGCGTCGCCGTACCCGCGGCAGGCGCAGGCGCCATCGACGTAGCCGGCGCT
>JAOUIM010000356.1 GCA_029884035.1 Aquincola sp.
GCTCGCGAGCGCGAAACCCCGGTTCGCGCGATGATGGCGGCCACCGACGCCCTGCAGCGACTTTTTGCGCACCCGGCGCCCTGGGCCAAGGAACTTCGCAATCGCGGGCTGGGTCTGGTGGACCTGGCCGCACCGGTCAAGCGATGGCTGGCCGCACGCGCGCTCGGTCAATGACGGCCGAGCCGCGACAACAAAGGAACCGCACCATGTTCATGCCTTCGATTGCCACGCCGCGATGGGCCTTGAGTCTTTCCTTGGGCTTGCTGCTTGCGCTGCCCGCCGCCGCCGACGAAGCGACGATCCGCAAGAACCTGGCGCAGCGCCTGCCCGACTTTCCGAAGATCGACGAGATCAGCAAGACGTCGATCCCGGGCGTGTGGGAGGTGCGCATCGGCAACGAGCTGCTCTACACCGATGAAGACGGCAACCACGTCATCGAAGGCTCGATCATCGACACCAGGACGCGAACCAATCTGACACAGGAGCGCATCACCAAGCTCACCGCGATCACGTTCGATGAGCTGCCGCTGAAGGATGCGATGGTCATCAAGCAGGGCAACGGTGCGCGCAAGCTGGCGGTGTTCGCCGATCCGAACTGTGGCTACTGCAAGCGGCTCGAGCGCGACCTGCTGGCGCTCAAGGACGTGACGATCTACACCTTTCTCTACCCGGTGCTCGGGCCCGACTCGGATGTGAAGTCGCGGGCGATCTGGTGCGCCAAGGACGCGATGACCATCTGGCGCAAGTGGATGATCGACGGCGCCGCGCCGCCGCGCGGCATGGGCCAGTGCGACACGACGGCGATCGAGCGCAACGTGGCGTTCGGGCGCAAGTACCGCATCAACGGCACCCCCGCGATCGTGTTCGAGAATGGCGAGCGCTCGCCCGGTGCGATGCCTTTGGTCGAATTGGAAAAACGCCTGATCGAGGCAAAGCGCCCGAAATCCTGAGTCCTGGACGGGGGCCCCGGGCGCATCGCCTGCGAGGGCGGGCCCCGCTCCGCGAGCGAACGGGCAAAGGGCTGCTAGACGAGGGCGGACTTGGCCGCAGACGGGCTGCGGTCGAGCAACTCGTCCCACAGCGCTGCGGCCTTGGCCGCCCATTCCCGGTAGCGCGGATCGGCGGGCGCGAAGTAGGGCACCCCGCGCTCGACGAAATGGTTCACCCGCGTGGCCAGCCCCGGACGGCGATCGAGGCGGGCGAGCTCGACCTCCATGTCGTGCAGCACCGCGTGGCGTGCGAAAGGCTGGGTCGGCGCTGTCAGGCGCGTGAAGATCGGGTGCTGGGTCCAGTAGTCGCTCATGGGTTCGAACTGCAGTGCGTGTCGAGATCATCGAACGCACGGCGGCCGATTGCGACGACCGCGCGGCCCACCCGCGCATTTGTGCTGCGAACTGTTTAACGCAAGGCGTGCCGACCGGGTGACGCCGGCCGTTACGGTTGCAACCAGCGCGCTCCCTGCGGGTCGAAACGGGCGCGGCGGTGGCCGTCGGCATGCAGTTCCAGCCAGTCGATCGAGTCGACCTGTGCGTTCACGACGGCGAAATGCTCGCGCGACGAGCGGTCGGGCAGATAGCGGTCGACCGGCGTACCGGGTGGCAGCGGCGACAGGTAGTCGCGCGCCGAGGGCGAGAGCTTGAGCCGGGCCCAGCGCGACGAGACCTCGAGCCCGTCGGTCAGCACGGTGCACCGCACCACGAGCCGCAGCTGCCACATCCGGCTGGCCGACCAGGCGACCAGCGTGGCCTCCGGGTGGGCGCGCATCTGCTCGACCTTGGGGCTGCGGCTGTCGGTAAAGAAGATCAGCTCGCGCGCGCCGATGTCCACCTCGCGAAGCACCACGACGCGTGCCTCCGCGTGACGGCCCGCCACCGTGGCCAGCACGAGGTGGTGCCAGTCATGTCCTGGCCCGGAGGTGGCCTCGGCCAGCTCCTGCCAGCACGCCGCCTCGATCAGCTGCAGCGACTCGATGCGCCCCGCCATGTTCATCGCCGCGCTCCTAGCCGGCCTCGCGCCGCAGCGCCGGAAACAGGACGACGTCACGGATGCTCGGGCTGTCGGTGAGCAGCATCACGAGGCGGTCGATGCCGATGCCGCAACCCCCCGCGGGCGGCATGCCGTACTCGAGCGCACGGATGAAGTCGGCGTCGTAGTACATCGCCTCCTCGTCGCCGGCCTCCTTGGCGGTGGCCTGGGCGTTGAAGCGCGCGGCCTGGTCCTCGGCGTCGTTGAGTTCGGAAAAACCGTTGGCCATCTCGCGGCCGGTGATGAACAGCTCGAATCGCTCGGTGACCGCCGGATTGGTGTCCGACGCGCGGGCCAGCGGGCTCACCTCGACCGGGTAGTCGGTGATGAAGGTCGGCTGCCAGAGCTTGTCCTCCACCGCGGCTTCGAACATCGCGAATTGCAGCTCGGGCAGCCCCCAGTGGTCCGGCGGTTCCTCGCCGAGCGACTTGAGCCGGCCGTGCAGCGCGGCGGCGTCGTCGGCTTCGGCAGGCGCGAGGCCGGCATGGGTGACCAGCGAGTCGCGCACCGACAGCCGGGCGAACGGCTGGTCGAGATCGACCGCGCGGCCGCCGTAGGCCAGCTGGGCATTACCCGCCGTGGCGCGTGCCGCATGGCGCAGGATCTGCTCGGTGAAGTCCATCAGGTCACGGTGGTGCCAGTACGCGGCATAGAACTCCATCATCGTGAACTCGGGGTTGTGGCGGACCGAGATGCCTTCGTTGCGGAAGTTGCGGTTGATCTCGAACACGCGATCGAACCCGCCGACCAGCAGGCGTTTGAGGTACAACTCTGGGGCAATGCGCAGGAACATTTCTTGATCCAGGGCATTGTGGTGAGTAACAAAAGGCTTGGCGTTCGCGCCGCCCGGGATCGGGTGCAGCATCGGCGTCTCGACCTCGAGAAAGCCGTGCTCGACCATGAAGTTGCGGATCGACGCCACCGCCTTCGAGCGCGCCACGAAGCGGGCCCGGGCATCGTCATCGGTCATCAGGTCGACGTAGCGCTGGCGGTACTTCTGTTCCTGGTCGGTCATGCCGTGGAACTTGTCCGGCAGCGGCCGCAGGCTCTTGACCAGCAGCCGGATCGCCGAGGCCTTGACCGACAGCTCGCCGGTCTTGGTGCGGAACAACGCGCCCTCGCAGGCCACGATATCGCCCAGGTCCCATTGCTTGAAGTCCGCCAGCACCTCGGTGCCCACCGCGTCCTGGGTGACGTACAGCTGGATGCGGCCCGAGGCGTCTTGCAGCGTCGCGAAGCAGGCCTTGCCCATCACGCGCTTGAGCATCATGCGGCCGGCCACCGCCACCTTGACCGCCTGGGGTTCCAGCTCCTCGTTCGGCGTGGTGCCGTGCTTCAAGTGCAGGTCGGCGGCGTGGTGGGTGGGCTTGAAGTCGTTGGGGAAGGCCGCGGCGCCGCGTGCACGGGCCACGTCGCGCAGGGCCTTGAGCTTCTCGCGGCGCTCTGCGATCAATTGGTTTTGTTCGTCGGTCATGGCGCAGTCTTTGGACAGTCCGCCATCTTAGGCGGACCGCAGAGGTCAGTGGCCCGGTAGCACGGGCTGGACATACTCGTCCGGTATCATCCGTGACCGGCACGCAAGGCTACTCCTGCGCCATCCGGGGTGCGAGTTCGATGCCGCCATCAGGCTGCGCTTCGAACGACTCCCAACCCTGATCGACTGCCAGGCCGATCCGTCGTGAACATCCTCGTCGTCAATCACTACGCCGGCTCGACACAGCACGGCATGGAGTTTCGCCCGTACTACCTCGCCCGGGAGTGGGTCCGCGCGGGGCACCGGGTGCGCATCCTCGCCGCCTCGTACTCGCACGTGCGCAGTCGTCAGCCGGCAGTCGGCTCGACGGTCCTGCGCGAGGAACTGGATGGCGTCGAGTACCACTGGTATCCGACGCCCGCCTACGGCGGCAACGGCGTTGGCCGGGTGGTCAACATTGCGAGCTTTCTGCGGCAGATCTGGCTGGATGCGCCCAGGCAGGCGCGCGAGTTTGCGCCGCAGGTCGTCGTCGCCTCTAGCACCTACCCGATGGACATCTGGGTCGCGCAGCGCATCGCGCGCCGTAGCGGCGCGCGAATGCTGTTCGA
>JAOUIM010000357.1 GCA_029884035.1 Aquincola sp.
AGGCGAAGGCGGCGCTGTCGGTGAAGCAGGACGCGGTGACGCAGGCCCGCGCCACGGAGAAGACCGATTTCTCGGAGCTCACGGCCAGCGCGAGGATCGCCGCCGGCGTGGCGCAGAGCGACGACCTCGACGTGAAGAGCCCGTACCTGCGCATCGGCGGCGCCGGCCGCTTCGACATCGGCCGCGGCACGATGGACTACACGGCGCGCGCCACCGTGGTCGACACGAGCAAGGGCCAGGAAGGCGCCGATCTCGCCGCGCTGAAGGGTGTGACGGTGCCGGTGCAACTCAGCGGGCCCTTCGACGCGATCAACTGGAAGATCCAGTGGTCGGGCGTGGCGGCTGCGGCGTTGCAGGCCCAGGTGAAGGAAAAGCTCGGCGCCAAGCTCGGCCTGGGCGCGCCCAAGGCCGACGCCGCCGCCAGCCAGCCGCAGCAAGACCCGAAGGCATTGCTTCGCGACAAGCTCAAGAAGCTGCTGAAGTAGCCGCCCGAGTACGCTGCAGCATCGGGCGACGCCGCCCGGACCGTATCGCGAGCAGATCGGGTTATCGGTCGCCGCGGTGACAGACCGCTTCTTCGTGCGGCCGGCTCAAGTTGCACGGCCCTGTGGACCGGACGCGCGACATGCACCGCTGGTTCGCGCGCAGCTAGTTCGCCGACATCAATCCGCGACCCGTCGGCAGGCGGACCCGAGCGCTGGCGTGATCCTCACGGTCGAAGGGCCGCGACAGCGACTGCGCGGCCTAGGCTGACTGCAACCGCGCCCGCAACGCCGTCTTCAACACCTTGCCGTAATTGTTCCTCGGCAGCGTGTCGACCACCACGTAGCGCTTGGGCCGCTTGAAGCGTGCGATGCGTTCGAGGCAGTGGGCATCGAGTGCCGCGGGGTCTACCGAGCGGCCTGCCTGCGGCACCACGAAGGCCACGATGACTTCACCCCACTGCGCGTCGGGTGCGCCCACGCAGGCCACCTCGGCCACGCCAGGCGCGGTGAGAATCACCTCCTCGACCTCGCGCGGGTAGATGTTGGAGCCGCCGCTGATGACGAGGTCCTTGCTGCGGTCCTTGAGCGTCAGAAAGCCGTCGGCGTCGAGCGCGCCGATGTCGCCGGTCCACAGCCAGCCGTCGCGCAGCGCTGCGGCGGTGGCCTGCGGATCGCGCCAGTAGCCGGCCATCACCGAGTCGCCGCGCACCAGCACCTCGCCGGCTTCGCCCAGCGGCAAGTCATGCCCCCGCTCATCGGCGACACGCAGGCGCACCGGCGTCTGCGCCACGCCCACCGAGCCCAGCCGTTCGAGGTATCGCGGGTGCGACGCGTCGGCGATGGCGCGGCGCGACAGCGCGGTGGCTGTCATCGGCGTCTCGCCCTGGCCGTAGATCTGCACGAAGCGCGGACCCATCACCGAGAGCGCGCGCTGGATGTCGGCGACGTACATCGGCGCGCCGCCGTAGACGATTGTCTTGAAGGAGGCGGCGCAGTCCGCGGGCGTGAGGCCGTGCTGGTCGGCGTGGTCCACCAGCCGCTTGACGATGGTGGGCGCGGCGAAGGTCGACAGCGGCCCGAGCGAGCGGCCGAGCGCGAAGAGCTCTTCAGGGTCGACGCCACCCGAGGCCGGCACCACATGGCGCGCGCCGGCCATCAGGTGCGGGACGGCATACAGACCGCAGCCGTGCGACATCGGCGCGGCGTAGACCATCGCATCGTGCTCACCGTCGATCGGGTCCACGTCGACGAAGTACGCCAGGCCCATCGTCAGCAGGTTGCGCTCGGTGATCATCACGCCCTTGGGTCGCCCGGTGGTGCCGCTGGTGTAGAACAGCCAGGCCACGTCGTCGGGCCCGCGCTCGGCGATCGGCACCGAGAAGGCGTCGTCCACCGGCGCGAGCAGTGCGTCGGCCTCGGGCGACTCGGCATCGACCTGGCGTTCCACTCCCGCCAGGGGTGGTGCATCGGCCGGCAGCACCTCTTGCGAGACGAAGGCCCAGCGCGCCTGCGCATTGGCCGCGATCCATTCGACCTCGGTGCGGTGCAGCTTGGCATTGACTGGCACCACGACGAGTCCGGCCCACCACGCGCCCCACATCAGCTCCAGGTAGCGCGGGTGGTTGCGCATGAACAGCAGCACGCGGTCGCCCTGCGCGAGGCCGCCAGCGCGCAGGCGCTGCGCCGCGCCGGCGCTGCGCGCGGCCCAGGCGCCATAGGTCGCCCACGGGGCCGCGCCGTGGAGGATGGCCGCGCGCGCCGCATCGGCGCGGGCCTGGCGGGCGAGGAGGTGGACGAGCGTCATGGACGGTGCCGGTGCCCGCAACCATAAGCCATGCGCCGTGCTGCGCCGACCCGTGATCCCGTCGCGGGGGGTCGCCGGACCCTATCGACGTTGCCGCGCTGCGGCTGGATTCCTCGGCTCGCGAAGCGCCGCGAGATGCCCCAGCCGATCCGTGAGAGTCTCAGTACAACGTGGCGCGCGCGACGACCTCGACACCATCGCGTCCGGCCCGCACTACCAGCGCTTCGGCCGGAGACGTGCTCACGCCAGCCAGGTCCTGGAGCACGAACTGGTGAGTGACCCAGGCCTCGAAGCGGCCGGCAGGTATCTGGCCGAGGGCTTCGCGCAGCAACTTGACTTGACGTGCACGCTCGTCGCCGTCGCGCCCGACCGGCGAGCTCAGGGCGGCCCAGGACTCGACGCGGCCGAAGGCGAGCGAAGCGGTGTCCAGGCAGCGGCACCAGGGGCTGCTGCGCACCTGCGCCGGCACGAGGCCCTGGCTGCGAAACCAGGCCCCGAGCCGGCGGGCCTGCGCGCGGCCCTCGTCGTTCAGGTTGCGCTGGGTGCTGCACTGTTCGAGCTGGAAGCCCGGCGGATCGAACGTGCCTGGCGCGTAGGCGTGCCGGAAGGCGATCGCCACACCTCCCTCGCGCAGCAGCGCGCTCACCCGCTCATCGGCGAGTGCGGGCTGCGGCCACAGCACAAGGCCCGCAAAACCGGCAACGCCTGCCAGACCGATGCATGTGCTGGCGAGCAGCGCACGGCGCGCTGGCGAGCCCGGCGCCGTGGCCGTGGACGCGGCACGCGGTTCAGCCGGCCAGCGCCTCATCGCCTTGCACCGCTTCGAAGGCGTAGCCGTCACCCTGGGCGATGGCGCGACCGAAGCCGGGGAACGGGAAATGGAAACCCCCGATCAGGGCCTTCGACGCGACGATGCGCTGCAATGTGGCGCGACGCACCTGGCGTGCGGCCTGTGCGTCCATGTCGAACGTCACGGCCCAGTCGGGGTTGCGCGCGAACAGCGCCGGCACGTTGGTCAGGTCGCCCACGTAGACAAAGGTCTGGTCCTTCGACGCGACCTCGAACAGCGTGTGGCCCGGGGTGTGGCCGAAGGCGGCCACCGAGCGGATACCGGGCAGCACCTCGGCGCCCGGCGTGAAGGTGGCCAGCATCGACGCAGGCATCTCCGCGAAGGTGCGGCGCACATTCTCGAATGCGCCCTTCATGCCGGCGGGCGCGGCGGCCATCTTGGCGTCGTCCATCCAGAACGCGTGTTCGGGCGCAGGCACCATGACCTTGGCGTTGGCGAACACGAACTCGCCGGCGCGGTTGCGCAGGCCGTTGATGTGGTCGCCGTGGTAATGGGTGATCAGCACGGTATCGATGTCGGCTGGCGCCACGCCCGCGGCGGCCATCTGCAGCAGCAGCTTGCCAGTCGTGGCGCCGCCCCATTGGCCCAGGCCGGTGTCCAAGAGTGTCTTGCGCCCGCCGCGGATCACAAGGAACGGTGTGAAGGGAATGTCGATGTAATCAGTGGGCAGGCCCTGCGAGGCCAACAGCGCTCGCACCTCGGCCAGCGGCGCGTTCTTGACGAACTCCTCGCCCAGCGGCCGGCGCGCCACGCCGTCGAGCAGCGACACAATCTCGGTGTCGCCCATCTTCAGTCGGCGGAACCCCGGGCTGGCCAGCGTCGGCGCACCGAAGTTTGGTGCGTTCTGGGCCCAGGCGGGCACGAACGAGGCGGCCGCATAGGCCAGAGGCGCCGCAAGACCGGCGCCGAGCAGTTGTCGACGGTTGAGCATGATTACTATACGGTATGAAGTTGAACGAATAAG
>JAOUIM010000358.1 GCA_029884035.1 Aquincola sp.
CGGACTCACCGTGGTCGTGGTCTACATCTTCCTGAACTCGTGGCGATCGACGCTGATCACCGCGCTGTCGCTGCCGACCTCGGTGATCGCCGCATTCATCGCGGTGTGGCTGTGCGGTTTTTCGTTGAATTTCATGAGCCTGCTCGGGCTGTCGCTGGCGATCGGCGTGCTGATCGACGACGCGATCGTGGTGCGCGAGAACATCGTTCGCCACATGGAGCGAGGTGAGGATCGCATGACCGCGGCGTTGAACGGCACCGCCGAGATCGGCCTGGCGGTGGCGGCGACCACCTTTGCCATCGTCGCGGTGTTCGTGCCGGTGGCCTTCATGCCCGGTGTGTCGGGCGAGTGGTTCCGCCCCTTCGGCCTGACGGTGGTGGCCTCGGTTCTCGTCAGCCTGTTCATTTCTTTCACGCTCGACCCGATGCTGTCGGCCTACTGGGGCGACCCGCCCGGCCACCAGCAGGCGCCCAAGCGCGGCATCAGCCTGGTCCTGCGCAATTTCAACCATTGGTTCGACCAACAGGCCGACCGCTATGGCCATGTGATCGCGTGGGCGCTGCACCACCGCGTGTGGATGTTCCTGCTCGCCTTCACGAGCTTCGCGGTGGCGGTCGCGCTGGCGGCGACCAAGGTGGGTTCGAGCTTCCTGCCGTCGTCGGACTGGGGCGTGATCGCGATCGACGTGCGCACGCCCGCGTCGTCGAGCCTCGATTACTCGAAGCTCAAGGTCGAGGCGGCGGCCGCGCTGGCGCGCACCCTGCCCGAGACCAAGGCCACCGACGCCTATGTCAACCCGGGCGGCGGACGGGTCTACGTCAACATCGGCAAGGTCTGGGAGCGCAAGCGCAAGCTGCCCGCGGTGGCCACCGACCTGCGCGCGCTGACTGCGCGCCTGGTCGGCGCCGAGTACGTCGTCCTCGAGGACTTGAACATGGGCGCCCAGAAGCCGGTGCAGATCCGCTTCAACGGCACCGACTCGCGCAAGCTGATGGAGATCACGAGCGACTTCATGGCGCGGCTGCGCCAGGTGCCCGGGGCGGTCGATGTCGGCCTGTCGGAGCAGGACCCGCAGAACGAACTGAAGATCGAACTCGACCGCGGGCTGGCCAATGCACTGGGCATCTCGGCCGCGGATGCGGCGCAGGCGTTGCGCGTGGCGTTCGCCGGCGTCGAGGTCGGCGACTGGGTCGACCCCGTGGGCGAGACGCGCGACGTCGCGGTGCGCCTGGCGCCCGAGGATCGCGTCGATGCGAGCAACATCGAGCGGCTGCCGGTGGCGGTGACCGGGACCAACCGGGTCGTGCCGCTCGACCAGATCGCCACCGTGACGATCGGCAAGGGCCCGAGCCAGATCCAGCACAGCGACGGCAAGCGCACGATCAGCGTGTCGGCCAACGCGCAGGGGCGTTCTCCCGGCGAGGTGACCGCCGATGCGCTGAAGATCGCCAAGCAGATCAAGTTCCCGCCGGGCTACGGGTTGGAACTCGCCGGCGCGTCGCGCGACCAGCAGCAGGTGTTCAAGGACATGGGGGTGGCGCTGGTCGCGGGCGTGGCGCTGATGTACCTGATCCTCGTCGTGCAGTTCGGCTCGTTCACGGCGCCGCTGCCGGTGATGCTGTCGCTGCCCTTGTCGCTGATCGGTGTCGTGCTCGCGCTGCTGCTGACGAAGAACACGCTGAACCTGATGAGCTTCATCGGCGTGATCATGCTGATGGGATTGGTGGCCAAGAACGCGATCCTGCTGCTCGACGCGGCACGCGCCGAGGAGCGGGCGGGCATCGACCGCGAGGAGGCGCTGATGCACGCCGGGCGCAAGCGCTTCCGGCCGATCCTGATGACCACGTTCGCGCTGATCGCCGGCATGATGCCGGTGGCCATCGGCTTGGGCGAGGGCGGCGAGTTCTACCGTCCGATGGCGGTGGCGATCATCGGCGGCACCATCACCTCGACGCTGCTGACGCTGCTCGTGATTCCGAGCTTCTACGACAGCATCGAGATCATGCACGACCGCGCGCTGGCCAAGTTCCATGCACGCAGCGAGCGCTGGAACCCCTTCGTCGCCGGCGTGCTGACGCTGATCGAGGCGCTGCTCGCGCTGGTCGGCATCCGCCTCGTCTGGCGCCTGGCTGCGCGCTCGTGGCGCCTCGTGTTCGGACGCAAGAACACCGCCGCGCCGCTGACGCCGATCAGCGCCAAGTGAACGCGGCGCCTCATCGCGCGCGATAGAGGAAGGCCAGCACGTCGTCCAGACGCGCGCGCCACGCGGCCTCGTTGTGCTCGGCGCCTTCGATGCGGCGCGCGACGAAGTCCCGTCCCTCGCGGTGGCCCTGCCGGATCAGCCATTGCGTGACCTGGGCCAGCAGCGGTGCGTAGCCGGCGTAGGCACGCGACGTGCCATGGTCGAAGTACAGGCGTGGACCGCGCGGGAAGCGCAGGCCACGCTCGATGTCGCGCACGATCAAGGGCCGCGTGCTGGCCTGCGGTTCATCGGTGAAGTCGGCCTCCGACAGCGGGAAGGCGGTCGACACGCAGCCGGCAGCGCCGAACACGTGCGGGTGGCGGCGGCACAGGTCGAACGAAATCAGAGCACCCAACGACGAGCCCATGACCGTCGTGTGGCGCGGCCCGGTGCGGGTGCGCAACTCGGCGTTGACTTCGGGCATCAGTTCCTCGATCAGGAAGCGGCCGTAGGCCGGGCCCCAATGCCAGGGCGAGTACTCGCGCAATCGATCGGCGGTGTTCCACACGCCCACGACGATCACCTCGGGCATGCGGCCGGCGGCGGCGCTGCGCACGACCGCCTCGTCGATGCCCCAGTCGATGCCCGTGTTGGCGATGCGCGCATCGAACAGGTTCTGGCCGTCGTGCATGTAGAGCACCGGGTAGCGCGCAAGGCCGGAATTGCGGTAACCGGGCGGCAGCCAGATGCTCACGTGGCGCGCGGCGCGCAGGTGGCGTGACGGCACGTCATGCCAGTACACCAAGGTGCCCAGGACACCCGAACCCTGGGTGTCGGACATGTAGTACCTGGGGTCGTTCTTGAAACTGCCGATCTCGACCGTCACCTCGCGGTCCGCGTCGGCGGTGACGCGGAAATTGGGCATCGCCTCGCCCGAGGGGCCCAGGCCCTCGCGTGTCCAGCTTCCGAGCGTGAGCTTGAACTCCAGCACCATCCCGGCCGGCACGTCGAGCGCGAGGTGCCGCTCGCCGCCGGTGCCTTCCATCGCACGCTGCTCCGGGTTCCAGGGACCCAGTTCGGGCAGGTTGCCGGTGAGGTAGACCGTGCCGCTCCTGTCGGGCACGCGAGCGCGGATCGAGATGCGGCGTGTCGCGCCGTCTTGTGCCGCGACATGCGCGAGGATTCCCGCCAGCGGTACGCCCAGGATCAGCGCGGGCAGGCTTCGTCGATGCATCGATGGGTCCTCGTCACGGCCGGCGAGTCGCTCAGCGCCGCACGTCGAACACGTGCACCGAGTGCGGCGGCAGTGTCACGAAGGCGCCGCGCTGCTTGCCGCCGCGCGCCGGGTACACGGCGTTCCGCGTCGACGATCCATACAGGCCCGCGACGCGCACGCGCCGGGCCTCGGCGCCGTAGTTGATCAAAACCAGCGTTCGCTGTCTTCCGAGCGCGCGCTGAAAGCCGAGTACCAGCCCGTCGGCGAACGCATGCTCGTAGCTGCCGCGCGCGATCGAGGGCCGCGTGTTTCGCAATGCCAGCATGGCCTTGTAGAAGTTCAGGATCGAGCCGGGGTCGCTGGCCTGCGTCGCGGCGTTGTGTGTCGCCACGTTGGGGGCGATCGCGCGAAACGGCGTGCCCCTCGTGAACCCGCCGGTGCGTGCGTCGGCGGTCCAGCTCATGGGCGCGCGCAGCGGCATGTCGGCCTCCAAGCCTGCCGCACCGGCCTGCCCGACCTCCTCGCCGTAATAGATGAATGGCGTGCCCGGCTGCAGCAGGTAGCCGGCGGCCGCGATCTTGTAGCGCGCGACGTCGCCTTGCAGCTGGTCCCACAGCCGGCGCCCGGCAAAGATGTCGTGGTTGGAAAGGAATGTCGCCATCGTCGGTGGAGCGGCCTTGTAGTAGTCGGCCAGCTCGACCAC
>JAOUIM010000359.1 GCA_029884035.1 Aquincola sp.
CGCGCTGCACGGCGCTGGCGTCAAGCTGCTGTCGACCGGCGGCACTGCCAAGCTGCTCGCGCAAGCCGACCTGCCCGTCACCGAGGTCAGTGAAGTCACCGGGTTTCCCGAAATGCTCGACGGGCGCGTCAAGACGCTGCACCCGCGCATCCACGGCGGCCTGCTGGCGCGGCGCGACCTTCCGGCGCACATGGCAGCGTTGAAGGAACACGGCATCGCCCCGATCGACCTGCTGGTGATCAATCTCTACCCCTTCGCGCAGGCCACCGCGCAGCCCGACTGCACGCTCGACGACGCCGTCGAGAACATCGACATCGGCGGCCCGGCGATGCTGCGCGCAGCGGCCAAGAACTGGCCCGATGTCGCCGTCGTCATCGACCCGGCCGACTATGCGCAGGTCCTGGCCGAACTGAAGTCCGGCGGCGTCGGGCGCGAAACGAAGTTCGCGCTCGCCAAGAAGGTATTCGCGCACACGGCCGCCTACGACGGCATGATCACCAACTACCTGAGCGCGCTCGGGCCCGGTGCCGAGAACGCCACCGGCAAGGTGCCCGCGCGTGCCGACTACCCGGCCGTGTTCAACCTTCAGCTCACGCGCACGCAGGACCTGCGCTACGGCGAGAACCCGCACCAGGCCGCTGCCTTCTACCGCGATGCCACGGTGGCCCGTGGCCTGCTCGCTGGCTGGACGCAACTGCAGGGCAAGGAGCTCTCCTACAACAACATCGCCGACGCCGACGCGGCGTGGGAGTGCGTCAAGACATTCGCCGACAGCGCGGCCTGCGTGATCGTCAAGCACGCCAATCCCTGCGGCGTCGCGGTAGGCGCCACCGTCGGCGAGGCGTACGCAAAGGCGTTCCAGACCGACCCGACTTCGGCCTTCGGCGGCATCATCGCGTGCAACGCGCCGATCGACGGCGGCGCGGCCGAGCAGATGGCCAGGCAGTTCGTCGAGGTGCTGATCGCGCCCGAGATCACGCCCGAAGCGCGCGCGGTGTTCGCGGGCAAGCCCAATGTGCGGCTGCTCGAGGTGCCCCTTGCGACCGTGACCAACGCGCTGGACTTCAAGCGCGTCGGGGGCGGCGTGCTGTTGCAGTCGGCCGACGCGCGCAATGTCGATCGTGCGGAGCTCAAGGTCGTCACGAAGAAGGCGCCGAGCGCGCAGCAACTCGACGACCTGCTGTTCGCCTGGAAGGTGGCCAAGTACGTCAAGAGCAACGCGATCGTGTTCTGCGCCGGCGGCATGACGCTGGGCGTGGGCGCGGGCCAGATGAGCCGCATCGACAGCGCGCGCATCGCCGGCATCAAGGCCGCCAACGCCGGTCTCACGCTGGCCGGCTCGGCGGTGGCCAGCGACGCCTTCTTCCCCTTCCGCGACGGCCTGGACGTGGTGGCCGACGCCGGCGCCACCGCGGTGATCCAGCCCGGCGGCTCGATGCGCGACGCCGAGGTGATCGCCGCCGCCGACGAGCGCGGCCTCGCGATGGTGTTCACCGGGGTGCGGCACTTCCGCCACTGACCGGCCGCGCCTCGTAGCGCGTTCGGCTCACCCCATACGAGGGGGCCGAGGCCCGCGGCGCCTCTTGGGCGGCCGAGGCGCCGGTCACCAGCGCCCGCTGGCCCAGTCGACGCCGACGCGGAAGGTCTGGTACAGGCGCCCGTTGGCCGGCGAGTCGCCCCAGTGCCGCGTGGCCGAGTGCAGCACGCCCGACGGGTAGGCCACCAGGCGGTTGAAGCGGTAGCCCGCGCGGTCGATCTCCACCCAGCGCTCGCGCCGGTACGCATCGCGTTCCAGGCGCTCGCGCAGCTCGGCCAAGGGGCAGCCCAGGCGCCGCGCGTCGGCGGCGATCGGCGCATCGGCCAGACCCGTGGCGCGGTGCATCCACAGCGACGTGCCGCAGTCCGGCGGCAGGCCGGGCGTGAGGTAGACGACTGCGGTGATGTCGTCGGGTGGGTGGTCGAAGTGCACGCCCGGCACCTCGTGCCGCGCGCCCGCGGCGAACCCCTGGTAGAAGACGCCGTTGTAGTCGTCCGGATCGGTGTCCCAGCGCGTGATGCGCACGCCCAGCAGGCGAGACAGGCGCGCGCGTGCGCCGCGCTCGTGGTGCACGCTCAGGCTGTGGTGGCCGGTGGCGTTTTCAGGTTCTTCGTAGCGTGACTCGCGCGCGAGGCGGTAGACGGCCATCGGATCGCGATAGAAGTCATCGCTGACGAGCAGGAAGCGCCGGTAGCGCCGCGCGGGGGATGCCATGCCGAAGGTCACACTTGGTGCTTGTCGCCGTCGACGTGCTCGTGCCCGTCGAAGAACTCGAGCCACAGATGCTGGTAGGCGAACAGGTTCACCGGCTTGACCTGGATCATGCGGCGCAGAAGGCTGAGCCTGCGCGTGTCGTCGAGATCCATCGCGCGAGCCACCAGCGCCACCTCGACCGCCACGGCGCGCTGCGCGGCATCCAGGCCATCGAGCGGCCCGGTCAGCGAGGCCAGGCGCCGCAGACAGTCGCGCTCGGCGGCCTGCCGGTCTGAGCGGTAGCGCCGCTGCACCATGCGCGTCACCAGCGTCGTGAGGTCGAACAGATGCGGCGGCACCGGACCGCCGAAGTTCAGCGCCACGTTGCTGCCGGTGAAGCGCAGCAGCGTCTTCTCATTCGAGCGGTGGCCGGGCCGGCGCCGCATGGTCGCGCGCTCGTGCTCGGCCAGCCGCGCCAGCGCGGCATCGAGCGGTCGGAAGCCGTAGCGGTAATAGAACCAGAACGCGCCGGTGGCGATGCCGTCCGGGTTGTCCAGGCCGAACTGGTGCGCGTCGACCTCGAAGAACGAAACGCCGAACAGCTGGCGGTAGGTGCGCAGCACCTGGCACATCATGTACCCCGACTCGCCGCCGCGGTAGGGCTCGAAGATGTTCATGCCGAAACCCGCGCGCCGCCCCAGTAACCACGCACCGCCGTAGGCCGCCGCGAGCCCGTTCTTGAACAGCGTGAAGCCGGCGTAGGACTCCAGCGGCAGCTGCCGCTCGGGCACCATGCCGTAGACCGCCACCGTCAACCCGCGCTCGAGATCGACCACTGCGAGCGCACGTTCGTCGAGGTAGGTGCCGGGGTCGGTCTCGCGGCTGGTCAGCACGAACGCGGTCTTCACGACGCGTACCACGTCGTCGCGTGCGGCGCGATCGAGCGGGCGCAGCGCCGGCAGGGGGCTGTCCATCAGGGCGCGCGCGTCGAACGCGCGAAGCAGGTCCCGCTGAAAGAAGACCGCGGGCACCGGCAGCCGGCTGTAGGCCCGGGACAACCGCCGGTCGGTCGGGCGCATCGTGACGAACAATTCGAGCGAATCGAAAAGATGGTCCTTGACGAAGGGCTGCGAATCGAGGCGCGCGAGTTCGTCGATCACGAACGCCAGTCGCCGCGAGCGGGGCACGCGCAGCGTGTCCAGCAAAGCGAGATTGTCGAGCTCGGCGGTGGTCTCGCTGCGCTCGACCGACGGCAGGGTCAGCCGCAGCACTGCGTTCAGGTCGGCGCGCGCGCCCTCGCCGAAGCCGTCGAGCGTGACGCGCGCATGCGGGTGGCCCATCAGCCAACGCACGCAGTCGTGGCTGAAGCGGGCGGCCGTCTCGACCCAGGGCAGGCCCTCGCCGTCCAGCCACGCGCCATGCCGTCCGCGCCGCGTGCGCAGGAAGGCCGCCAGGCGCCGCATCTCGGCCTCGACCACCGTACGCTGCGCCGCATCGGCCGGATGCGCGAGCAGGAACAGCAACAGTTCGTGGTACCGGGGCAGCACGCGTGCATCACGCAGCGTCGCGCGGGCCGCACGGGCGAGCGCCTCGCGCTTGGCCTCGAGCGCCGCCGGATCGAAGCGGTGCGCCACCGCGCGCAGCCGCGCCGCCGCGGCAGCGAGCGACGATGGGCGCGAGCGCTTCATGCCCTTGCGGCGCGCAGCCATGCAATGCTCCGCTGCGGCGCACTCTCAGTGGACGGATTCATGGTGCGCCGTCTCCACGGCCGAATACGACGCGGGCATGGCGCTGGTAGGTCCAGTAGGCCCAGGCCCAGTTGATCAGCACGGTGAAGCGGTTTCGAAAGCCGATCAGGAAGA
>JAOUIM010000360.1 GCA_029884035.1 Aquincola sp.
CTCGGGCTCGAGGAAATCGCCCTGCGCGCTGCCGTCGAGCAGATCGACGATCGCCTCGGTCATCGCCTCGGACAGCGCCATCTTGGTCCCGGACCAGGCCGGCACGATGCCCTTGGCCTTGGACGCCTTCTTGACGTACGCGGTCATGTCCTGCGTGCGGATGTACTCGAGCACGCGGCCCGAGAACACGAAGCAGTCGCCCGGCTTCAGGCGTGCGATGAAGCCCTCCTCGATCGTGCCCAGGCGCCCGCCCGACATCCACGCCACCTGCATCGACGCGTCGCTGACGATGGTGCCGATCTGCAGGCGATGACGCTGTGCGATCGCGCGGTCGCCCACGCGATAGCGGGCGTCGGCGCCTCGCACGATGCGGTGGTACTGCGGGTAGGCGCCCAGGCTCGCGCCGCCGCGCTCGACGAAGGCGAGCGCCCAGTCGAACTCGTCGCGCGTCAGGTCACGGTAGGCGAACGCGCCGCGCACCTCGTCGAACAGCGCCTGCGCCTCGAACCCGGTGCGGGGCAGGCCGTCGGGGCCGATCTCGGACCCGAGGGCCACCGTCACGAGGTGCTGCACCAGCACGTCCAGCGGCTTGTCGGGCGACTCGCGCGACTCGACATGCCCGGCCACCGCGGCGCGGCGCGCCGCCGCCGCCTCGACCAGTTCGAGCGTGTTCGTCGGCACCAGCGTGACGCGGCTCGCGCGTCCCGGCGCATGACCGCTGCGGCCGGCACGCTGCAGCAATCGCGCCACCCCCTTCGGGCTGCCGATCTGCAGCACGCGCTCGACCGGCAGGAAGTCCACCCCGAGATCCAGGCTCGAGGTGGCCACCACCGCCTTGAGCGTTCCGGCCTTGAGCCCCGCCTCGACCCACTCGCGCACCTCGCGATCGAGCGAGCCATGGTGCAGCGCGATCTGCCCCGCCCATTCGGGCCGCGCGGCGAGCAGCAGCTGGTACCAGATCTCGGCCTGCGAGCGCACGTTAGTGAAGACGAGCGTCGTGCCCGGCGATTGCTCGATCGCCTCGACCACCGGCTGCTGCATCTGCGCGCCCAGGTGCCCGCCCCACGAGAAGCGGCCCGGCTCGTGCGGCAGCAGCGTGTCGATCACGACCGACTTGTCGATGCGTCCGCGCACGAGCGTGCCGCCCGGGCCGCACAGCGTGTCCATCGCCGCCTCGAGGTTGCCCAGCGTCGCCGACAGCCCCCACACCACGAGCTGCGGCTGCCAGCGCCTCAGGCGAGCGAGCGCGAGCTGCACCTGCACGCCGCGCTTGTTGCCGATCAGCTCGTGCCACTCGTCGACGATCACCGTGTGCACGCCGGCCAGCTCGGCCGCTGCATGCTCGCGCGTGAGCATCAGGCTCAGCGACTCGGGCGTCGTGACCAGCGCCGTGGGCATGCGGCGGTCCTGGCGCGCGCGCTCGGCGGTGGGCGTGTCGCCGGTGCGCTGGCCGACGCTGTGGCGCGGCGCCAGCTCGGGCAGCGGCCCCTGCAGCGCTCGCGTGGTGTCGGCCGCCAGCGCACGCATCGGCGTGATCCACAGCACCTGCAAGCCCGGTGTCTCGCGCAACCGCTCGATGGCGCCCATCCACACGGCATAGGTCTTGCCGCTGCCGGTGGTGGCGTGCAGCAGACCGCTGCGACCCTGGCCCATGGCGGCCCAGACCTCGCGCTGGAAATCGAAAGCGCGCCAGCCGCGCGTGGCAAACCAGGCGTCGCCGCGCGAAGGCGCCGCGGCGCGACCGGTCGCGCGCGCGTCAGGAGGGCCAGGCACTTGCACGCATGGATTCTGCGGGCGCGACCGCTGTGGGCTCGGCCGCGACTGCGCTGACGATCCAGCCTTCGAGCGGATCGACGTGCGGCGGCAAGCCGTAGCGCGGCCGCGTGCTGGCCCAGGCGGCCTGCACCAGGCAGAGCAAGGCATCGAGACGATCGCCCGCGGCGTCGGCCACCACCGCGTCGCGCTGCGCATGGGTCATCGCGATGCGCAGGCCCAGTCGCGTGCGGCCTTGTTCAAGGGCCTCGAGCATGTCCTTGCGCGCGATCAGGCGCTCGGCGGTCTGGCGGGCGCGGTCGTCGCTCTTGTAGGGTCGCGTGCCGATCAGCTCGCGCGCCAGCAGCCCCGGATAGGCCTCGAGCGCCACGCGCGCCATGTCGCCCTCGTGCAGCGCAGGCAGGTGCACGCCGGCCTCGATCAGGCGCGGCACGCCCTCATGCAGCATGAAGGCCACCGGCGGGTTGACCCACTTCATCGACGGGCTCGATCCTGCCGGTCCGTCGCAGGCGCGGTGCGCGAACTTCGCACCCGTGGGACGGGCAGCGCAGAACGCGGCGAAGGTGTCTCGAATGCCGGTGCGATCGAGCCTCGCGTAGTGGCGCATGCAGGCCCCCCAGTCGCGCGGCCAGCCGAGCGTCTCGACCAGCTCGCGCGGCAGGCCGAACGGCAGGTCGAACGCGCCCAGCCAGGGGCCCGCCTCGCGAAGCAGCGCCTCGAATCCGGCAAAGTCCTCCAGCGCGTCGATTCGCCGCAGCGCCAGCCGCGCGCCAACGAGGGTGCCGCGTGCGACCGTGATCGGCTTGCGCCGCGACGGGGCACTGGTGAAGTCCACGCCGAGCAGCGCGATGGTTTGCATGCACGCATTGTCGCGGCCGCTGAGCGGTCGGCTGCTCGATCGGGCCCGCCGGGCTCGAACCGCAGGCGACGGCCCGGCGGATGCGGCCGTCCCGGCCCAGCCTGCTGCGTGGCCCCGGCTGATGACCGGGATCGAGGCCGCGGGCGTCGCCAACGCGGACAATCCAGCCATGACCGGGCCCGATCGCGACTTCTGGGAGCAGCGCTTCATGCAAAGGCAAACGCCGTGGGACCGCGGTGCGCCAAGCCCCCAGGTGCTGCGATGGATCGCCAGCGGCGCGTTCGCGGTGGGCCAGCGGGTGGCCGTGCCGGGCTGCGGCAGCGGGCACGACGTGGTCGAAATCGCGCGGGCCGGTTGCGACGTGGTGGCCATCGACTACGCCGAGGCGGCCACGGTGTTGACGCGCGATCGCCTTGCGACCGCCAGCGTCGCGGCCCAGGTGATTCATGCGGACGTGCTGCAGTGGCAGCCCGACGCGCCGCTGGACGCGGTCTACGAGCAGACCTGCTGGTGCGCGCTGCACCCGGATCACTGGAGCACCTACGCCACGCAATTGAGGCGCTGGCTGCGCCCCGGCGGCCGATTGCTGCTGCTGGCGATGCAGTGCCGGCGCGACGGCGCCGGCGCGGGCCGCATCGAGGGGCCGCCGTACCACATGGACATCAACGCCGTGCGCGCGCTGCTGCCGCACTCGGACTGGCAGTGGACGGCGCCGCCGTACGAGCACGTGCCGCACCCGGCGGGCTGGCACGAGCTCGCGATGGCCGTCGAGCGGCGCTGAGGCGCCGCCCGGCAATTCAACTCAGACGCACGTCGATCTTGCGCGGCTGTGCGTGCTCGGCCTTCGGGATGCGCACGCGCAGGATGCCCTGCGTCAGCTCGGCGTTGACCTTGTCAGCATCGAGCTCCTTGCTCAGCGTGAAGGCCCGCCGGTAGCGCGACAGCCGCACTTCGGCGTACTGGGCCTCCATGCCCTGCGGCACGGACAGCGCCAGGTCGGCCTCGAGCATCAGCTGGTCGCCCTCAACGCGCAGCTGCAGCTTGTCCTTGGGCACGCCCGGAAGATCGGCATACAGCGTGATGCCGGTGGCATCCTCGAGCACGTCCACGGGTGGCAGCAGCGCGGGCTCGTCGCGGCTCTGTTCCTGGGCCGGCAGCTTGTCCTGGGATTGGGTCAAGGCGTTCATGGTCGGACTCCTTGCGGTCGATTCATCAGTTGACGTTGATGCGGCGCGGCTTGGCCGACTCGCGGCGGGCGATGCTCACATGCAGCACGCCGTCGCGGTAGTCCGCGTGGACCGCGTTCGGGTCGATGTCGTCGGGCAGGCTGACGACGCGGCGGAAGCGCCCGGCGAACCGTTCGTTGACATGCAACGTGGTGCGCTCGTCGCGCGAGCGCTCGCCGTTGCGGCCGGCGGCCGGAAGCACGCCCGCGCGCTCGCCGTCGATCGAGCGCA
>JAOUIM010000361.1 GCA_029884035.1 Aquincola sp.
GCGGTCACGCGGATGCGCGTGAAGACCATCTGGTCACCGACAGCCGGCGCGCCATTCGCGAACGCGCCCTCGAGCGCGAGCACGATGACCGCTTTCGGTGCAGTGGCCGCGGTGCCCACCGTGAACGGAGCCGTCACGGCGCGAAGGTAGAAGAACTCGTCGGGGAAGTTGGTCGGGAAGGTGTACGGCGGCGGGAACGTGAGCAGGCAGGCGTTCTGCTGCGCACCGCCCGGGTCTCCACCGGCGAGGTTGGACGTCGGAAAGCACTTGTCCAGCACCAGGCCGTTCTTGTCCTGGTACCAGAGCGGAAAGCCGTTGGCCGGGTCGATCGGACCGACGCGGGCCAGATCTGCGAATGCCGAGGCGGTGAAGACGGTCGCCGCCGCAAGCACCAGCGCGCGCTTCAGGAGTGTCCGAAAGTTCATAGAGCCTCCAAGTTCAGTCGCGAATGTCTTCGCAGATGCCACGCAGGGAAGCCTTCCATTACGAACTCAGCCCACGCGTGTCTTCGACGCGAATGGAGCATCTCGCATCGAGCACGCCTTGTGGTCGATCGGACACCTCGAATCCCCCGACATGCCCGGCGGGACTACTACTGCGGCAAGTCGCCGCATCTGCGCCAGCCCGGTCTTGCGCAGTGCCTGACTTTCGATCTTGCCGAACGAGATGGACCCACGTTTCGGCTGGCGCGTTGGGCTGCAGATCGACCAGGGCCGATTGCCACCGCAGCACTCAGACAAGGTGTGGCATCGCGCCGCACCCTGTCGACCAGAGGCCTTGACCTCTGCAATGCTCGCGTGTCGCAGCACAGGTCACCACACCATTCGGTCGATGTGCTGGCGCTCCACTCCATCACGAGGCCCGACATGCAACACCCGCTGCTGCCGAACGCTGTTCCGCGTCTCTTCACCGTGGCTGCGGTCTTGGCCTTCGCGCTTGCCGGCTGCGGCGGCGGGGGCGACGACGCTGCGCCACAGGTGCAGGTGATGCCACCCACCAACACGAACCCGGTGGCCAATGCCGGCGCTTCGCAGAGCGTGATGGTCGGCGCAACCGTGTTGCTCGACGGTGGCGCAAGCAGTGATGCCGACGGCGATGCACTCACGTTCACTTGGACGTTGACGACCACGCCGGGTGGCAGCCAGGCGGTGCTGTCCGCCGCGGGCACCGCAACGCCTTCGTTCGTGGCCGATGTCGCCGGGACTTTCGTCGCGTCGCTCGTCGTGAGAGACGGCAAGGCGACGAGTGCTTCATCGACGGTCACGATCAACGCCGCGTCCGGCAACACCACGCCGCTGGCCGATGCAGGCCCCGCGCAGAGTGTGCTGACCGGCGCCACCGTGTCGCTCGATGGCGGCGCGAGCATTGACGCCGACGGCGACACGCTCGCCTTCGCGTGGACGCTGACCGCCCGCCCTGCGGGCAGCCAGGCCGTTCTCGACGCCGCGAGCACGGCGACGCCCTCGTTCGTGGCCGATGTCGCGGGCACCTATGTCGCATCGCTGGCCGTCAGCGATGGACAAGCCACGAGCGCCGCGTCGACGGTCACGATCAACGCCTCATCCGGCAACACCGCGCCGGTGGCCCATGCGGGCACGGCGCAGAGCGTGCTCACCGGAGCGACCGTGACACTGAACGGCGGCGGCAGCACCGACGTCGATGGCGATCCGCTGACCTACGCGTGGACGCTCACCACCCGCCCTGCCGGCAGCGCAGCGGTGCTCTCCAACGCGAATGCGGTCGCGCCCACCTTCGTGGCCGATGTGGCCGGCAGCTACGTCGCCACGCTCGTGGTCAACGACGGCAAGGTCAACAGCGCCCCGGCCACCGTCACCATCAGCGCGGCGGTGGCCAACGCCGCGCCAACGGCCAACGCCGGCCCGGCACAGAACGTCGGCGTGGGCACACTGGTCACGCTGGACGGACGCGCCAGCTCGGACCCCAACGGCGATGCGATCACCTTTGCCTGGACGCTGAGCACGCGCCCTGCGGGCAGTGTCGCGACGCTGAGCAACCCGACCGCCGCGCAGCCCACTTTCACCCCCGATGTGGCCGGCACCTACATCGCCACGCTGGTGGTCAGCGACGGCGTGCTCGACAGCACCCCAGCGACGGTGACGATCACCGCCGCGGCGGGCAACTCCGCGCCGGTGGCCAACGCCGGGCCCGACAAGACGGTGTTCGTCAACGACCCCGTCACCATCGACGGCAGCGGCAGCTTCGATGCCGACGGCGATGCACTGACGTTCAACTGGTCGGTGATCCAGCGTCCTTCGGGCTCGTCGCTGTCCTTGAGTGCGTCCAACACGGCTACGCCGCGGTTCACGGCCAACACGGTCGGCACCTACGTGCTGCAGCTGATCGTCAACGACGGCCAGGTCAGCAGCAACCCCGACACCGTGACCATCTCGGTGGTCGCGCGGCCGTAGCGCGATGGCTTGCGGGAGAGATCAATCAACGAGACCCAAGCGGCAACCGTGGGCAGTGGATGTGCGCCGCGAGTCGCAACCAACGACCGCGGCCTGGGTCAGGACCTCAATTCAAACTTCATCACGTCATGGGAGGATTCATGGACTGTTCGTCATTGCGCCTGTGGCCGCGCAGCTTCGTCGCGTGCCTCATCTTGGCCATCGTCGGCTGCGGCGGCAGTCAAGACGAAACCCCAACGGCCAGTGAAGCGACTGCGAAGGCCATCGCGGCGTCGTCGCGCGATGGCGGCCGACGCGCCGACAGTTGCTCGGCGGGTGGAGACGATGGCGATGAAATCGGAGCGCGGGAAGAGGATCGCCGCAGCGAGGACACTGACCGGCGTGAGCACAGTCGCGCGCTCAATTCCCGGCCGGTGGCCGATGCCGGGCCCGATCAGACTGCGCTGATCGGCACTACCGTCAAGCTCGACGGCAGCGCGAGCAACGATCGCGACGGCGACCCGCTCACCTACTCCTGGATGCTGAAGAAGCGGCCAGCGGGCAGCCAGGCGAAGCTGATCGACGCGGACACGATCGCGCCGAGCTTCGTGGCCGACGTGCCCGGATGCTACGTGGCCCGACTGACCGTCAGCGACGGCCGGCGGTTCAGTACGCCGTCAAAGATCTTCATCAATGCCGTCGCAGGCAACGTCGCACCGCAGGCCAATGCCGGTGCAAGCCAGAGCGTCCTGGTCGGGGCCACCGTGTCGTTGAACGGCAGCGGCAGCAGCGACGCCAATTCCGATCCATTGACCTTCGCCTGGATGCTGACGACCAGGCCTGCGGGCAGCTCGGCCACGCTGAGCGATGCCACCACGGTCACGCCGAGTTTCGTCGCTGACGCGGCCGGCAACTATGTCGCCACGCTGGTCGTCAACGACGGCGCGCTCAACAGCCCGCCAGCCACGGTGACGATCACTGCGTCGATCGCCAATGCGCCGCCGGTGGCCAACGCCGGTCCGAGCCAGAACGTCGTCGTGGGCACCACCGTGTCGTTGAACGGCGGTGCCAGCAGCGACGCCGATGGCGATCCGCTGACCTATGCGTGGACGCTGACCTCCAGGCCCGCCGGCAGTACGGCTGCACTGAGCGGCGCCGCCACGGTCACGCCGAGCTTCGTCGTCGACGTCGCGGGCTCGTATGTCGCCACGTTGATCGTCAACGATGGCGGGTTCGACAGCGCCCCGGCCACGGTCACGATCACGGTATCGGTCGCGAACGCGCCGCCGGTCGCCAACGCGGGTGCGAACCAGAACGTGCTGGTGGGCGACGCGGTGGTGCTCAACGGCAGCGCCAGCAGCGACGCCAACGGCGATGCGCTCACCTTTGCCTGGGCACTGACCTCCAGGCCCGCAGGCAGCAACGCCGCCTTGGCCGGCGCCAGCACCGCCACGCCGACCTTCGTGCCCGACGTCGCCGGCGCCTACGTGGCTTCGCTCGTGGTCAACGACGGCCAGATCAACAGCGCCCCGGCCTCGGTCACCGTCAGCGCCACCGCAGGCAACGCGCCGCCGGTGGCCAACGCCGGTGCCGCGCAAAACGTGCTCGTGGGCGCCACCGTGACCCTGGACGGCACCACCAGCAGCGATGCCAACGGCGATCCATT
>JAOUIM010000026.1 GCA_029884035.1 Aquincola sp.
TGCTGGTGCTGGAGCTGATCCCGCTCACGGCGGCGCTGTTCGCGGCGCTGCGCTGCACGATCCCACGCGCCACCGAAATCGCAGCCCTGCGCGCGCGTGGCGATTGGGACGCGCGGCTTCGAGCGGCCATCGATCCGATGCATCTGGAAGTGCTGCCGCGCGTGAGCGCCGGCATCGTGTGCGCACTGCTGCTGGCGGCGATCAGCTGCGGCGTCACGCTGGTGCTGGCCTACCTCTCGGTGTACGGGTTCACGACCGCCGGGTTGGAGAGCTATACCCGCACCGTGGGCCATGTATTCAGTCCCGCCGTCGCGCTCGTTTTCAGCCTGAAGATCCTGGCGATGGCGCTCGCGGTGGCGCTACTGCCCGTGGCCTCGGTGCTGATCGGGCCGGCGCGGCCGCGCGCAGGCACGAGCGCCGAGCTGCAGGGCCTGGTGCGCATGTTCTTCGTCATCCTGCTGATCGAAGGCGCATCGCTCGTGGGCAACTACTATTGACTGTGGGTCGAGTCGATCGGCGTGAAGACGAGAAGATGAATGAGCACAAGGTGAGCGACACCCCGCCCGTGCGATACCTCGAGCTGAAGGCCGGCCTGCTGCTGGCGCTGCTGGTGGCGCTCGTAGGCGGCACCGCGCTGTACCTGATGTACGCGCGTGGCGTGTTCGAGCAGACACAGCGCCTGGTCCTGCTGGTCGACGACTCCGAAGGCGTGCGGGTGGGCATGGACCTCACGTTCTCGGGATTCGCGATCGGGCGCGTGCGGCGTGTCGAGCTGTCGCCCGAGGGCAATGCGCGCGTCTTGATCGACGTGCCGCGCAAGGACGCCCACTGGCTGCGCACCTCGAGCATGTTCACGCTCGTGCGCAGCCTGGTCGGCGGCGCTTCGTTGCGCGCCTACACGGGGGTGCTCAGCGATCCTCCGCTGCCCGATGGCGCCGAGCGCAAGGTGCTCGTCGGTGACACCGCCGCGGAACTGCCGATCCTGCTGGCCGCGGCCCGCGAGCTGATCGGCAACCTGAATCGCCTGACCGCACCCGACTCGGCGCTGACCGCGAGCCTGGACAATCTCAAGACACTGACCGACAAGCTCAACCAGCCCCAGGGTGCACTGGGCGCGCTCTTGGGCAAGGACATCGACACCAGGAAGCTCGCCGCGACCGTCGACCGTGTCAATGCACTGCTGGCACGTCTGGACGGCATGGCCGCCCGCGCCGACGCGCAAGTGCTCGGGCCCGATGGCCTGCTGCCGGAGACCAAGGCCAGCGTCGTGCAGCTCAATGCGCTGCTGGCCGATGCGCGCGGTACGCTGAAGAAGGTCGACGCGCTGCTCGCGGAGGCGCAGGCGGTGGCGGGCAACGTGCGTGAAGGCACCACCGATCTGGCCGCGCTGCGCCGCGAGGTCGATGCCACGGTGCGCAAGGTCGAGTCGATGGTCGACGAGCTCAACCGAAAGTGGCCCTTCGCCAAGGACGCGCGAGAGGGCGAGCTGAGGCTCAAATGACAACGACGCGCGCCATCGCCCTGTCGCTTGCCGCGGCGATCGCCGGCTGCGCCAGCGGCCCGCCGCCCCCTGCGTGGCAGTCCGAAGCCAAGGGCGCGTTCGACCGCGCCGCCGTCGCTTACCTGAGCGGCGACACGAGACTCCACGACACCGAGCTGGCGCGCGCACGCGCGGCGGTGTCCGCGACTGGCCGCCCCGAGCTGGCGGCGCGTGTGGAACTGATGGATTGCGCGGTGCGCGTAGCGAGCCTCGTGTTCGAGCCGTGCGTGCGCTTCGAAGCGCTGCGTGCGGATGCCGCTGCGGCCGAGCGCGCCTATGCCGACCACCTGGCCGCCAGGCCGCTGTCGCGCGAGACGATCGCGCTCTTGCCCGTGGCACAGCAGCGCGCGGCATCGGCCCTGGCCGCGGGGGCCGCAACGGCGGCCGCGGCGCCCGCCGAGGAAGACCCGCTGTCACGCCTGATCGCGGTCGCGGTGCTGTTCCGCGCCGGTCAGGCCAGCCCGTCGCAAATCGACAGTGCGGTCGACACTGCATCGGCCCAGGGCTGGCGGCGCCCGCTGCTGGCCTGGCTCAAGGTGCAGGCGCTGCGCGCCAGGAAGGCCGGTGACACCGGTGAGCTGCAACGACTGCAGCGGCGCATTGCGCTCGTCGAGGGCGACAACTAAGGCCCGTTGACGCGACGGGGCGCTTGCGCCGGGCCGGCGCTGGCCCTAGGCCGCCTGCAGCGCGATCACGCGCGACCGCAGTTGTCCGCATCCGGCGTCCACATCTTGCCCTGCCGACTGCCGCATGCGTGTGAGCACGCCGCGCTGGTTCAGCCGGCGGAAGATCGCAGTGCAGCGTTCGGCGTCCGGCCGTCGATGCCTGAAGCCCTCGACGTGGTTGTACGGAATCATGTTGAGGATCGCGTACTTGCCGCGCAGCAGGGCGATCAGGCCCTCGATCTCGTCATCGCCGTCGTTGACACCGGCAAGCAGCGTCCACTGGTACTGGATCGGGTAGCCGATGGCGCGCGCGTAGCGCTCGCCCTGCGCAACGAGTTCGGCAACGTCGATCTCCGGTGCACGCGGCAGCAGCGTGGCGCGACGCGCGTCGTGCGTGCTGTGCAGCGACAGCGCCAGCGCTGGCCTGACGTCACCCACGACCAGGCCAGCCAAGCGTTCGAACACGCGCATGTCGCCCACGGTCGACAGCACCAGGTTCTTGTGCGCGATGCCGCCCTCGCGGCCGAGCAGGTCGATCGCCTCCATCACGGCGTCGAGGTTGTGTGCCGGCTCGCCCATGCCCATGAAGACGACCTTGGTCACCGACCGTCGCGAGCGCGCCAGCGCCACCTGGGCCACGATCTCGGCGCTTCCCATCTGACGCAACAGGCCCGACTCGCCCGTCTTGCAGAACACGCAGCCCACGGCGCAGCCTGCCTGGGTCGATACGCACAGACCGCCCTTGGGCAGCAGCACGGCCTCCACCGACTGCCCGTCGGCCAGAGCAACCAGCAGGCGGATCGAGCCGTCGGTGCTCGGGTGTTCGGACCGGATTCGTGCCAGGCCGGCGAGCTCCTCGACCAGTGCTGGCAGCGCCGCACGCACCCTCAACGGCAGGTAGTGCTCGATGCGGCGCCGGCCGCCGTCCTGGGGCGTAGCCAGCGCCCAGCGCCGCAGCACCTGTCTTTCATGGGTGGGCAGCGCGCCGAGGGAACGCAGGCGCTGACGGAGGGCGGCGACATGCATGGGGCCGCGAGTATCGCAGCGTGCTCGCTTGCCGCGCTCGATGCGCGCTACGGCACGCAACTTGCCTCGCCGCGGTCGGAGAAACTGCTGCCCGCCGCCGGAAGAAACTCCCAGCGGTACCGGCCATCGTCGAGCACGAACTTCGCGACACCGAAGGAGCCTGCGGCGCGGACCTCGCTGTTGGACTTGGGGGCGCCGAACGCGTAGAGCGCCGCACCGCCGGTACCGATCACGAACTGGCGGATGCCCCTGGCGGGGTCCGCGGCGGCGCCGGGATCCTGCGGTGCGAAGCGCTCGTACGTGTGATCGTGGCCGACGAGCACCAGGTCCGCACCAAACTCGTAGAGCGTCTTCCAGACGTCCGCGGAGCGCGGGTCGTCGCCGTGGGTGCTCGAGGACGAGAAGCGCGGATGGTGCCAGTACGCCAGCGTGCACTTCTTGCTGCGGGCCGCCCTGAGGTCCGCACGCAGCCATGCTTCCTGAGCCGAACCGGTGGACATGTCGACGTTGCTGTTGAGCGAGACGATGTGCCAGCTGCCCAGATCGAAGCTGTAGTAGCCGCGCCTGTCGGGGCCGGCTCGCGCGCCGAAGTAGGTGTAGTAGTCGGCGCCGCCGGGCACGCCGTAGTCGTGGTTACCGGGGGCCGGAAAACTGCGCGCCATGAACCTGCCGTAGGTGGGCTCGTAGCAGTTCTGATACTCGGCCAGCGTGCCCGAGGCGTAGACCAGGTCGCCGAGCAACAGCAAGGGCATGTCTGGCGCCTGCGCCTCGACCACAGTGGCCGTCGTCGCTGCGGCCGAATCGGCGGCGGGCCGGCCGCCACACTGCGCGATGTCGCCGACCGCGAGGATGGCGATGGGCGCAGCGCCGCTGCCCCCCTGGCATCCGGCGGCAAAGAGGCTCGCCGCGCACGTCGCGGCGAGCAATCCGATCTGACGCATCGATGGCTCCCTGGACCGCGGAGCAGCCAGTCTACGTCGCTGCCGTCACTGGCTGTCCCAGCTACAGATGCTTCGGGATGGCCGAGTCGATGAAGCGCCGCACATCCGAACAGATCCAGCGCCTGCCGTGATTCACGTCGAGGTATCCGGACACCGTGAGGTAGTGAACGACGTCGCGGAACGTCAGCGCGCGCGGCACCGGCCAGAGCGCATAACTCTCGGCCGCGCGTCCAAGCACTTGCTGGGCCAGCGCGGCATCACCGCCCAGGCGCGCCAAGACGATCAGTTTGTAGAGCTCCAAGCCGGCTGCACCCGGATGCCTCGCGGACACGGCTTCATGCAATTGCATCAGCTCGCGACAGCATTTGGTGGCATAGCGCCTTTCGCTCCATGCAGCGAAGAACGAGAGCAGACCGGGTTCGGTGTCCCCGGTCCCGTCATCGGCAGGTGGCGTCGTGAGCAGCTGATGTGGCAACTCGACTTCGCCGCCGGGGTCCGTCGAGTCCGGCTTCGCCGTCGCGCTCTTCTCCATGGGCTGCCCTCCTTCGGACGTGTACGAGGCGAAGCGGAGAAGCATTCCCGTCAGGCGGCGACGACCACCCAGTCGAGTGGTCGTCCGGGGTCGGCGCGTGCCAAGTGCACGCGCCTGGCCGCACCGCCGGCAAGCCCGACGAACGTGCCGGCGGCGGTGGCGGCAACCGCGCCCAGCGATCAGTCGTCGTCGTCGCTGCCGACGATGCCGGCGGCGAACCAGCCGCCCGCAGCCTGGGTGGTCGTGTTGAATGCGCGCACCAGCAGTTGCGGGTTGTCGCAAGTAGCCGGCAGCACGGCCGTGTTGATACCGTCTTCGCTCAGCATGCCCCGGATGCTGAAGCTGCCTGCGGCGTCGAGCGCTCCGCCCGGCGACGTGAATCGACGCGCGGTGGCGTCTGCGGCGCCGCAGAACAGCGTCACCGCAACAGCCGCGACAGTTCCCCGTGTCGCAATGACATCGCCGCTGGAAAACAACAGTCCCTTGCCCCTGGCCGAGATGGAGCCATCGGCACCCACGGTGGCGCTGAACTTGCGAATCACCCAGGCACGACCCCCGGGGGAGATGCCACGCACGACGTTCGAGACATCGACACCACCAGCCGCGGTAAGCGGGTCGACGCCGATCGCGCCGCTGAATTTCAGGAACGCTGGCGTGCCTGCATGGGCCGCGGCGCCGATGGCGGCCAGCAACGAGAGCACCGAAAGAAGACGGAACGGTCGCATGTGATCTCCTCTTGACATTGAACGCAAACGCAATACGTCCCGATCCACCCTGAGCTGTTCGGGACCTGCGACACCGCCAGCCGAAAGGGCGGCGTGGCAGGTTTACGCCGCGGCCTTGCGTTTCGTTCCGTAGCCAGTGCAAACCCGATGTCGCCCGATCACGCCGCCGCCCTCGTGTTGCCGCGGTTGATGCGAAAAGCCAGGCGATGGCCGGCCCGGAATTAGAAATTCATCTTCAGGCCAGCGCCCAAGGCCCACGCGCGCCCTCGGGGTTGCAGCACGTCGGGGCGTGGCCAGAAGTGGCCGACCACGATCTCGCCCAACAGCCAGTCCTTGTGCACCGGCTGTTCCCAGTGCGCCTGCAGTCCGTAGTCGGGCACGGCAACGCCGCTGCCTTGCATCCCGCTGGCCAGCGCCTCGATCCACAAGAGGCGTTGCTCTCCAAGTGACTTGAACAGGCCCAGGCCGCTGTGCCATTCGAATTTCTTCGTGACCTGGGTGATCGTCAGTGCGTTGAGCCAGCGCGCCGCCAAGGTCGATGTGAAGGCGTGCTCGTAGGAAAACGCGGTGGTCGACCCGACGTGATCGTCGACCGTCCAGAACACGGTCTCGCGAAACTCGACCAGGTCGGCCGGGCCGAGCGACCATGGGCGTCGGTAGCGCGCCTGTGCATAGGGCTTGAGGCCGCCACGCAAGCCGAGGCGCAGATCGATCGCGTCGTCGAGGGACCTGCCGACCCCCGCAAAGAAGCTGCGGTCGGCGGGCGTCTGGGGCAACAAGCGCTGTTGGCGGGAAAAAGTGCCGGGCTTGTCGGTGATGATGTCTCGCGTGTTGTCGCGGCCGACATAGATGTAAGTCTTGTCCTCGAGGTTGGGCAGATGGAATCGGGCGTTGAAGCGCAAGCCCACATTGAGGTTTTCGTCCTGGCGTTTGTACAAACTCAGGCTGAGACGCCCCTGCGTCACCGAGCCGCCCTGCGTGAATGGCTTGTCGCCGAACCAGCTGTCGACGCTGCGCGCAAGCCACTCGGCCGTCGAGCGCACCGAGCCGCGAGCCTCTTCGATCACGCCGTCGGGCTGCGCATCCGTCGCCGACGTTGTCACTCGAGCAGCTTCGTGCGGGGCCACAGCCTGCGTACGTTCGACGGCGTCCGTCGGCGCGACGGCCGGCGGTGGACTCGCACAGGCCGCCAGCAGCAGACCGCAGCACGCCGACAGCGTTGACAAAGACATTCGCATGGGCAGGTCCGGGTTTGCGCGGCCGTCGCAAAGGGGGGTTGATCGTAGCCCGAGTGATCCGAAAGGCATTTTGTGCACTCGGCCGCGATGGCGCCAGCCGGCAGCCGAAGCGCTCAATGAAAATCCCTCGAGCTCGTCGCCACCGCCCCCAGCCACGGCGTCACGTCGACCAGCCGCCGTGCGATCAGGTGCGTCGTGCCGTCCTTGGCCTGCCATTGCCCAGCCACTGCGAGCAATCGCGAGCGCAGCAGCGCCGGGCGCTGGCGTTCGCGCACATGGCGCCAGACGATGACGTTGACACTGCCTGTCTCGTCTTCGAGCGTGACGAAGATGACGCCCTTGGCCGTCTCGGGCTGCTGGCGCATCGTGACGATGCCGCAGGCCCAGGCGTGTGCGCCGTCGGGCAGTTGCGCGAGTTGTTCTGAGCTCTTCCAGCCGCGGCGCGTGAGCTTGCCGCGCAGCAGCGCGAGCGGATGGCGGCGCAGCGACAGGCCAGTGGCGGCGTAGTCGATTGCGATCGCCTCGCCTTCGGGAGCTTCGAACAGGTCGGGCTGTTCATGGGCTTGCTCGACGATCGGCGCGTCGGCGAGCAAGGCTTTCTCGGGCCGGCCCTGGCCTGCCGCCGCCCAGAGCTGGCGGCGGCGGTGGCCGGCCAGCGATTGCAGCGCGTCGGCACGCGCGAGCGACTGCAGGTCTTGCGCATCGAGCCGGGCGCGGCGTGCGAGGTCGTCCACGCTCGTGAAGCCACTCATGCGTCGCGCGCACATCACGCGCTCGGCGCTGGTCTGCGCGAAGCCACCCACCTGGCGCAGCCCCAGGCGCACCGCAGGCTGCGCGCCGCCATCGGTTCTTCTTTCCAGCGTGCAGTCCCAATCGCTCGCACATACATCCACCGGCCGCACCTCGACACCGTGGCGCCGCGCATCCTGCACCAGTTGCGAGGGCGCGTAGAAGCCCATCGGCTGCGAATTCAAGAGCGCGGCGACGAAGATCGCACTCTCGTGGCACTTCATCCACGCGCTCACGTAGGCCAGCAGCGCGAAGCTGTAGGCATGGCTCTCCGGGAAGCCGTACTCACCGAAGCCGCAGATCTGCCTGAAGATGCCGTCGGCGAACTCGGCGTCGTAGCCGCGCGCGGCCATGCCCTGCTTGATGCGCGCCTCGAACTGGTCGACATGACCGTCACGCCGCCAGGCGGCCATCGCGCGGCGCAGCCCGTCGGCCTCGCCGGGTGTGAAGCCGGCGGCGATGGTGCAGATCTGCATCACCTGCTCCTGGAACAACGGCACCCCCAGCGTGCGCTCGAGCGCGGCATTCAGCGCGGGGTACTTCGACGGCGCGAGCGTGCCCGCGGCCAGCGCGTCGCGTCGCTGCAGGTACGGATGCACCATGCCGCCCTGGATCGGACCGGGCCGCACGATCGCCACCTCGATCACCAGGTCGTAGAAGCGGCGCGGTTTCAGGCGCGGCAGCATGCTCATCTGCGCGCGGCTCTCGATCTGGAACACGCCAACGGTGTCAGCGCGGCAGCACATCTCGTAGGTGGCCGGGTCCTCGCGCGGGATGTCCTGCATGCGCCAGGGCCGGCCGTGCCACAGCGTCATGAAGGCCAGTGCGCGGCGGATGCAGCTGAGCATGCCGAGCGCCAGCACGTCGACCTTGAGCAGGCCGAGCGACTCGAGGTCGTCCTTGTCCCACTGGATGACGCGGCGGTTGTCCATCGCCGCGTTCTCGATCGGCACCAGGCGGCTGAGCTTGTCGCGCGCGATCACGAAGCCGCCGACGTGCTGCGACAGGTGGCGCGGAAAGCCGTGCAGCGTGGCCACCAGGTCCATCCACTGCCGCACGACGAGCGAGGCCGGGTCGAGCCCGGCCTCGACGAGGCCGCGCTGCAATCGATCGGTGTCGTCGAACCAGTGCATCGAACGCGCGACAGCGTCGATCGGGCCTTCGTCCAGGCCCAGTGCCTTGCCGACGTCGCGAACCGCGCCGCGCGTGCGGTAGGTGGCGAGCGCCGCGGCCAGCGCGCAGCGCTCGATGCCGTACTTGGCGTAGATGTACTGGATCACCTCCTCGCGCCGCTCGTGCTCGAAGTCGACGTCGATGTCCGGCGGCTCGTTGCGTTCGCGGCTGATGAAGCGCTCGAACAGCAGCGTGGTCTGCGTCGGGTCGACTTCGGTGATGCCCAGGCAGTAGCAGACGGCCGAATTCGCCGCCGAGCCGCGGCCCTGGCACAGGATGCCCTTGGCGCGCGCGAAGCGCACCACGTCGTGCACGGTGAGGAAGAAAGCCTCGTAGCGCAGTTCCTGCACGAGTGCCAGCTCGCGCTCGACCTGCGCCCGGACCGACGCCGGCACGCCCTGCGGATAGCGCTCGCTCGCGCCGCGCTCGGTGAGCACGGTGAGCCACGAGAGCGGCGTGTACCCCGCGGGCACCAGTTCGGCCGGGTATTCGTAGCGCAGTTCGTCGAGCGAGAACGTGCAGCGCGCGGCGATCGCGAGGCCGGCAGCCAGCCACTCGGGGCGATGCAGCTGGGCCAGCCTCAGGCGCGAGCGCAGGTGCTGTTCGGCGTTGCGCGCCAGGGCGTAGCCGCATTCGGCCACCGGCGTCTTCAGCCGGATCGCGGTCAGCGTGTCCTGTGCCGCCTTGCGCGAACGCAAGTGCATCAGCACGTCGCCGGCGGCGGCCAGCGGCAGCCCGGTGCGTCGCGCGATCTCGTCGAGACGTTCGACGAGCAGCGTGTCGTCGGCGTACAGCAGCGGCTCGACCGCGACCGCGGCGCGCTCGCCGAAGGTCGCGTGCAGCCACCGTGCCTGCGCCAGCAGTGTGTCTGGCGGATCGTCTCGGATCGGGATCAGCAGCGCGGTGCAGTGCGGCATGCCGTCCTGCACGTCGGCCATGGTGGCGCGGTAGCGGCCCTTCTCGCTGCGCAACCGCGCGCGCGTGATCAGGTCGCACAGGTTCGCGTAGCCCTCGCGGTCATGGGCGAGCAGCACGAGGCGGCAGCCGGGGCCATGTCCATCGCCGTCGAGCGTGAGCTCGCTGCCGATGATGAGTTTGAGCGGGTTGCCGGCCTCGGCCTGGCGCCGTGCCTCCTCGTGCGCGCGCACCACGCCGGCCACCGAGCATTCGTCGGTGATCGCGATCGCGGCGTAGCCGAGCTGCGCCGCACGTGCGACGAGCTCCTGCGGATGCGAGGCGCCGACGAGGAAGCTGAAGTTGGAACGGCAATGCAGTTCGGCATAGGCCGGCAGCGGATCGTCGTCCGCTCGCGGCGCCGCCAGCGGCGGGCGCGGACGGTCGACCTTGAAGTAAGGGGCCTGCGGCATGGCGCCTCATCCCGCCTCAGCCGAAGAAGCCGTGCAGGAACCACTGCGCCTGCGCGCCGCGCCGCTCGCGGAAGACCCACAGCCAGCGGCAGTCGCACGCCTGCGCCAGGTGGTAGTCGCGGCTGACCAGTTCGCCGTCGAACCATCCGGCCTCGATGCGCTCGGCGCGGCTCGCCAGCGCGAGCGGCGTGCCCTGGTAGAGCGGCCGGCCGCTGCCGCGGTCCTCGGCCAGGCGTGTGGGCACGTTCAGCAGCCAGGTCGGGCGCGGAGCACGAGGCACGAGGTCCTCGCGCCGCGCAGCGGGCGTCTGCTGTGCGGGGCTCATGCGCATCGCGCGCTCGGGCCGATGGTCGGCCACCAGCACCGGACGCTGCACATGCTCGGGGCCCAGACGCGCGGCGAGGCGGTCGAAAAGCGCGCGTGCGTCTTCACCGCTGCCGGCTCCGGCGCCGCGTTCGCGCCACAGCGGCGCTTCATGGCCGGCATGCCCCACCGCCTGGTCCAGTTGCAAGCGGATCGCGTACACCGGCGCCGGCAGCACGGTGCGCTGCAGGCGCTCGCGCAACAGCAGCATCAGCTGCGCAGCGTCGCGCGTGGGGTCGCCCAGTGCGAGCGAGACCACGGTATCGGGGCGTGCATGGCGCACGCTGGTCTCGTGGCGCAGCACGAGCGTGAGCCGTGCCGCCGCCAGCCATTGCTGGGCGAGCCAGCCCGCGAGCGGCTGCACCAGGCGCTGCGTCGCGAACACGAGCATCGCCGCATCGTCGGCACGGTGCAGCAGCTCGAGCCCGAGTTCGAAGCGACGCGGCAGCTCGTACCAGGGCTGCGGATCGGGGGCCTCACCATGCGCGCGCGCGAGCACATCGAGCAGCGCTGCCGCGCCGCGCCGCTGCAGCCCGGTGCGTGGCAGCCCGCGCACATCGCCCAGCACGCGGCAGCCGATGCCATGCAGAAGCTCGGCCAGCCGCGTCCCGTGCCCCCAGGCAACGAGCGCGCCGGGCAGCGGCAGGGCGTCGAGGCGCTGCGACACGGACAGACGCTTCGGTGACGGTGATGGCGGCTCGACGCGCGCCAGTACCGACGCTGCCGTGGCGGTGGGGGCTGCCGCCATGCGCAACGAACGCACGCCGGCCGCCCGCGCCTCGGCACGCACCGCGCGCCACAGCGCCTGTGCGCCGCCGAACAGGCGCCGCGAGGCAGCCACCTCGAGCAGCACGCCGTCGGGTTGGCGCACCAGCGCCGGCGTGAAACGCGAGAGCGCCAGAGCCAGACGTTCGACCTGAGCAGATTCGCGTGCCGGATCGCGCGCGAGGACCTGCAGGCCGCAGACCAGCGAGGCCGCAGTGGCTGCGCTCATGCCCGGCTCGACCCCTGCTGCCGCGGCGCGCTCGTCGGCCTGCACCACGCGCCGTGCCTCGACGACGCAGCAGGGCCGCGCATCGGGCCCGTCGGCTCGGTCGGCCGTGGCCAGCCAGGCCTCAAGCGGCAGCCCGTTCAGGTGCAGGGCAAACCACAGCATGGTCTTCTCGCGTCACCGGGGTCGGTGCGTGCGACGCCGCACGGTGTCCGCTGCGATGCAGGGGCCCTGGCAGCCTGAGTTCGAGCGACGCGGCCATCGGTGGGCCGCGGCGCTTGAACACCTCGACCGCGAGACGCGAGGGGCCGGCAGCTTCGAGCGCCAGGCGCAACGGTGCGGGGGAGGCCTGCACACGGGTGGCGGCTGGCCGCAATGCGAACAGCGGCGTGCGCCCCTCCTCGGCCGCCAGGTGCAGGCGCCGCAGGGTAGCGGACAGCGTGGCGGCGCGCGTCTGCCCTTGCCACCACAGGACGGCGCCGAGCGTGCCCGACCGCAGCGCCTGCTCGGCTGCCCAGCCGGCATCGGCCGCGTCGTCGGGCGTGGCCACGACGAGCCGCGCGGGCGCAAGACCGAGCGCGGCCAGCGCCGGGGCGTAGGGAACGAATGGCGGCGCCACCCACAACTGCGTCAGCGGCGCCAGGGCCGGCGCCAGCAGCCGCAACTCGCCGCACCCCGGCCTGGCCAAAAGCAGTTCGATCAGCCCCGCGACCGGCCACCCGCCACCGGGGAGTTCGGCGTCGAGTGCGTCGTGGCCGGTGGGGCGGGCCGCCTCGGCCGTGTCGCCGCCGTGCACCGCCGATGTACAGATCCGGTCGGCGCGCCACACCGGCAGCAACCGACCCGAGGGCGCGGCGACGGGGAATGCAAGGGCTGCGCTGCGCATGGCGGCAGACGACGGGGGTGAAATCGAAGGAGTGAGGGAGGCTCTGCGAAGCTGTATATTTATAAGGGGTATCAGCTTAGCTCCAGTCGAAGCCGATTACTGGATACATGTCCAGTACTCTACGCCGGCTTCGCCGTCTTGGGTAGAGGTCGTACGACGCTTTCGTACGTGACCGGATCGGTGACCACGGCCTGCTGCAGCAACCTGTAGAACAGCATGCCGCGCGAGGCCGAGGTGCGACGGTTGAAGCGGAAGACGAACTCGTCCAGGTAGGCGTCCAGATGCGCCGGCTGCACCGAGCCGTGGTGCGTGCCCAGGATCCAGCGCTTGATCAACGCGGCAACCCGGTGGACTCCAGCCATCGACACGTGCGCCGGCGTTTCGGAGCCGAGCATCACGATGCGCTGGTGGTCGTAGCCCAGATCCTTCAGATCGCGGTAGGCCGCCGAGCCATCGGTGCGCACCTGGGCGCCCAGCTCGACGTTGGCTTGCACGAAGGCGACGACTTGTTCGGCCGAGTCGTTCTCGATGCGACGCAGCCGGATGCGACCGAAGCCCTTGGGCTGTAGCAGTTCCACCGCGAGGACGACCAGCACTTGGTGGGTGCGGTTCTTACGCTTCTTGCGCTGGTCTTCGGGCATCGGCGCGTCTCGATCGCTGATGGCCAGGTAGGTCTCGTCGACTTCGACCACGCCCTTGAGCCGCTCCCGGTCCGGCCGAACCATGGCGCGACGGAATCGATGCAGCATCGTCCATGCTGTCTCGTAGCCGCCCAGTCCCAACACCCGCTGCAGCCCCAGGGCGCTGACACCGTGCTTCTGGTTCGTCAGGTACCACGCACCGGCCAACCACACCCGCAACGGCGTGCGTGTCTTGTCGAAGATCGTGCCGGCGGTCACCGTGCTCTGGTGCGAGCAGCTGCGGCACATCAGTCGCGAGCGGCTGGATCGGTAGGGATCACCCAAGGCACCGCAGCTCGGGCACACGAATCCCCTGGGCCACCGCAGCCGCTCCAGGTACGCCAGGCAGGCCTCTTCGGAGCCGAACCAGTCGAGGAATTCGTTCCAGTTGCGCGGGTAGTCTTTACCCGCTTCGGGCACTGCGATATGCTGGACATCCATCCAGTAGTTCAGACGTCGCTGGAGCTAACAGGATACCCATTAAACATATACAGTTCAGCGCCGATTGCAACAGGGCTCAGTAGGCGTCGCTGCCTGCCGATCCCGGCGCCAGGTTGTCGAAGCGGGTGAGCGGCTTGAGGAAAGTAAGTTTCAGCGTACCCACGGGGCCGTTGCGCTGTTTGCCGATCACGATCTCGGCGATGCCCGGCTCCTTGCTTTCCTTGTTGTAGTAGTCATCGCGGTAGATGAACATGATGACGTCGGCGTCCTGCTCGATCGCGCCCGACTCACGCAAGTCGCTCATCATCGGCCGCTTGTCATTGCGCGATTCGACACTGCGGTTCAACTGAGACAGCGCCATCACCGGGCACTGCAGCTCCTTGGCCAGGGCCTTCAGGCCACGCGAAATCTCCCCGAGCTCGGTCGCGCGGTTCTCCTCGCTGCCGCTGCTGGCACTCATCAATTGGAGGTAGTCGACCACGATCAGCCCGAGTCGGCCGCAAATGCGCGCTTGGCGGCGGGCACGGGCGCGCAGTTCTGCCGGGTTCAATGCCGGTGTCTCGTCGATGAAGACGCTCGCACTCTTGAGGCGGTCGACTGCATCGGACAGGCGTCCCCACTCGTCGTCGTTGAGGCGTCCGGTGCGCAGGTGGGTCTGGTCGATCCGGCCGAGCGAGCCCACCATGCGCAGTGCCAGCTGAGACGCGCCCATTTCCATTGAGAACACCACCACGGGCAAGCCCTCGGCGACTGCAACGTTCTCCGCGATGTTCAGCGCGAATGCCGTCTTGCCCATTGACGGCCGTGCCGCCAGCACCACCAGGTCGCCAGGCTGCAGCCCTGCCGTCATCTTGTCGAGTTCATAGAAGCCCGTGCGCACGCCCGTCACGTCCTCGGCGCCGTTCTCGTGCAGCTCGGTCACGCGGTCGATCAGCTGCACCACCAGCTGGTCCATGCTGTGGAAGCCCTGCTTGCTGCGCTGGCCCTCCTCCCCGATCTGGAACACGCGACCCTCTGCCTCGTCCAGGATCTGGCTTACCGAACGGCCCTGTGGATTGAAGGCGTTGGTGGCGATCTCGTCGCTGGCCTGGATCAGCTTGCGCAGGATGGCGCGCTCACGGACGATCTCCGCGTAGCGGCGCAGGTTCGCCGCGCCCGGTACCGACTGCGCGAGGGCGTTCAGGTAAGCAATCCCGCCGCACTCGTCGGCCTTGCCACGGTTCTGCAGCTGTTCATAGACCGTGATGACATCGGCCGGCTTGCTGGCGGTGACGAGGTCACCGATGGCCTTGTAGATCGCCTTGTGCTCGTAGCGGTAGAAGTCACTCTCGGTCAGCAGGTCCCCGGCGCGGTCCCAGGCGCTGTTGTCGAGCAGCAATCCCCCCAACACGCTCTGCTCGGACTCGATCGAGTGAGGTGGGACACGCAAGCGTGCGACTTCCTCGTCGCGCGGTGCGCTGGTCTCGCGGGGATCGAATACGGCAGACATCGGGTCAGTTGGATATTAAGCCGCCTCAGGCGAAGCTGCTGTGGGCATCTCTGTGGGCAACTCGTGGATCACAGAGGAATAAGCCGGCGCCCGAAATGCAAAGGGCCGGCGTCGGCCGGCCCTCAACGATGCGGGCGATCGTGATCAGTCGACCTCGCCGACCACCACCACGTGAACGTCGACCGCCACGTCGGTGTGCAAGCTCACCGACAGCGTCTGCTCGCCAGTGTGCTTGATCGGCCCATGCTGCATGCGCACAGCCGCCTTGGCAATATCGAATCCCTGGGCCTTCAGTGCCTCGGCAATGTCGGCATTGGTGACCGAGCCGAACAGGCGACCGTCGACGCCGGCCTTTTGTGTGATGGACACCGTCTTGCCGTTGAGTTTCTCGGCCATGGCCTGTGCGGCGCTGAGCTTGTCGGCAGCGACCTTCTCGAGCTCGGTGCGCTTGGCTGCGGACTACTTGAGTGCGGCATCAGTGGCGCGGCGCGCACGCCGTGTCGGAATCAGGAAGTTGCGGGCGAAACCATCCTTGACCTTGACTACATCGCCCAGGTTTCCGAGGTTCGCCACTTTTTCGAGCAGGATGACTTGCATGACGTGTGCTCCCTCAGCCGCGGTGCTGGTCGGTGTACGGCAACAGCGCGAGGAATCGTGCGCGCTTGATCGCGGTCGTGAGCTGGCGCTGGTAGAACGCTCGCGTGCCGGTCAGGCGGGCAGGCGTGATCTTGCCGTTCTCTCCAACGAAGTCGCGCAGCGTGTCGACGTCCTTGTAATCGATCTGCTCGACACCGGCCACGGTGAAGCGGCAGAAGCGCTTGCGGCGGAAGAGCAGAGACTGTTGGTTGCGCTTGGGCTTTCTGTCTTTCGAGAACTTGCCCTTGCCACGGGGTGGTGCCATTGGATTGCTCCTGATAACTTCAATCTACGAACGCAGGTCTGATCGCTCAAGGCGCGTCGACCGCAGTGATGTGGAACACGAGGCCGCGTCCGTTGCGGCTGGCAGCGAGGAAGCCAGCAAATCGAGCCGTTGCTCCCAGAGACGTCGCCTGCAACCCCTTCGTCACCCCCCCGACTGCCACTGCCTTGATCTCGAGTTGGACCTGGCGGGCCTGGCCGTCTTCGCTGACCTCGGACTGATGGGCGAGCACCAAGTCCAGGGCCGGCAATCCGGCAGGGGTGTAACGAACGGCGCTGCGCTGGGCGATGGTCGCCGCCAGCAACAGCCGGTTCAGGTGGTGGCCTCCTGGGCGGCCTTACGTGCTTCCTCGCGCTCGACATGCTTCATCATGATCGACGGCGCCGTTTCTGCCTTGTCCATTGCCACGGTGAGGTGGCGCAGCACGGCATCGTTGAAGCGAAAGCCCGTTTCGAGTTCGCCGAGAGTCTCCTTGCTGGCCTCGATGTTCAGGCACAGGTAGTGCGCCTTGGCGAGCTTGTCGATCTGGTAGGCGAGTTGGCGCCGACCCCAGTCTTCGACGCGGTGGACCTTCCCGCCAGCAGCGGTGATCAGGCTCTTGTAGCGTTCCAGCATGGCCGGAACCTGTTCACTCTGATCCGGATGGATCCGGAG
>JAOUIM010000406.1 GCA_029884035.1 Aquincola sp.
TGGCGGGCCGCTCCGCAGTCTGTTCGACTTCGCCGCGCGTGTGGACCGCCAGCGCGTCAACAAGCGCGTCGTCGAAGCGCTGATCAAGGGCGGGGCCTTCGACCTGCTGCATGCCGAGCGCGAGTTCGGAAGGCCCGCGATGCTGGCCAGCGTGGGTCTGGCGTTCGACTGGGCCGACGCGCAGGACGTCAACGAGCACCAGGGCGGCCTGTTCGATTTCGATGATTCGCACGCCGCGAGTACGCAGGAACCCGCGCTCGCCAAGGTCGAGCCGTGGAGCATCAAGGAGCGGCTGACGCACGAGAAGGCTGCGCTCGGGCTGTACCTGTCGGGGCACCTGTTCGAGGAGTACGCGCCTGAAGTTCGGCAACTCGTCAAGCGCCGCATTGCCGACCTGGTGGACAGCCGCGAGCCGACGCTGGTGGCCGGCATCGTGGATGATCTGCGCGTGGTCAGCGGCGCGCGCGGGCGCACTGCGATCTTCCGCTTGGACGACGGCAGCGAGTACATCGAAGCGGTGGCACAGGAGGACGTGCACGAGGCGAACCGCGAGATCCTGCGCGACGACGAACTGGTGATCGTGCAGGGCAAGGTCCAGCCCGACCGCTTCAGCGGCGGCCTGCGCCTGACCGTCAACGCCGTGTGGGACCTGCCCGCTGCGCGCGCGCGCTTCGGCCGCTACCTGGCGGTGGCGGTCAACGGCAAGGCCCCCCCGGTCGCCGACGTGGTCCGAACCTGGCCGCCGCGCCGCGTGGCCACCGACCAGGGCGAGGTGAGGCAGGGCTTGGCGATCCGCCTGCAGCTGCAGCGCGAGCAGGCCCAGGCCGAACTGGACCTCGGTGACGCGGCGCGCTTCTGGCCGAGCGACGAGGCGTTGGCGCGCTGGCGCCAGATTGCGAATGGTGGTCGCGCCAAGGTGGTGTACGAGTGATTGACGCTGCAGTCAATGTGATCTGCATGAAGTGGGGCAACCTCTACGGCCCGCAGTACGTGAACCACTTGCGCGCTGGTGTGGCGCGACACCTGAGACGGCCGCACCGCTTTGTTTGCTTCACCGACGATCCGAGCGGATTGTCAGGCAATGTCGAGACGTTGCCGTTGCCCGCGCTGGGATTGCCGGATGGGCACCTCGATCGGCGGTGGCAGAAGCTGGCGGTGTTTGGCAAGGACCTGGGTGGCCTGCAGGGCACCGCGCTGTTCCTGGATCTCGATCTCGTCGTGGTCGATGCCCTGGAACCGTTCTTCGAAGAGCCGGGCCGCTTCCTGATCATCCGCGACGACGACCTGTTCCGTCACAAGCCGCTGCGTCGGCTCAACCCCGAGCGCGACCGTTTTCTCCACAGCGTGGGCAACTCTTCGGTGTTTCGTTTCGAGATCGGCATGCACGTCGACATCCTCGACGCCTACCTTGCCGATCCCGCGGCAGCGACGGCGCAGTACGAGATCTCGCAACAGTTTCAGAGTGCCCAGCTGGCGCGCCTTGGCCTGCTGCAGTACTGGCCGCAGGGCTGGTGTGTGAGCTTCAAGAACGACTGCGTGCCGCGGCACTTCAAGAGCTACCTGGCAGACCCGGTCATTCCGGCCGGCGCAAAGATCGTCGTCTTCGCCGGCACGCCCAAAATGTCGGAGGTCCTGGCCGGTGGAGGGCATCGCTGGCATCGGCGGATTGGCAACATCGACTGGCTGCGTCGGGCTTGGCAAGGGCAATGAAGTGACGATCAGCGCCACGCTTCCCGAGTTCGACACCGACAAGCCGTGGGGCACCTATGCTCCCAACGCCTGGCAGCGCCTGCTGCTGGGCGCGAGTCATGCGCTGAGCGGCGACATACCGCTGCTGCACAGGCTGGTCTTCGCGCTGCGCAAGCCCATCAAGTACGGGGCTGCCCGGCCGTTCGACGTGACCATCTGGGGTCTGCGGCTGCGCCTGTTGCCGCGGGGCAATACCTCGGAGGTCAAACTGCTGTTCGCGCCACAGTTCTTCGACCGTGAGGAACTGGCCTTGCTGGGGCACCACCTCAGCCCAGGCAGCACATTCGTGGACATCGGTGCGAACCTGGGTGTCTATTCGTTCTGGGCCCACAACTGTCTGCAAGGCCAGGGCCGGATCCTCGCGGTCGAGCCGGACCCGGAAATGCGGCGTCGCCTCGCCTTCAACGTGGCGACGAACGGCATCACGGACATCGGCATCTGTCCGGTCGCGCTGAGCGACCGGCAGGGCACAGGCGAGCTGCTCGTCAATCCTGCGCAGCGCGGCGAGAACACGCTTGCACGCGAGGAGGCGCTGGCTGCGGGTGGCCAGCGGACCGTGCAGCATGTCGAGCTCGATACGCTGCTGCATCTGCTGCAGTCGCGCGGAATCGAACGCGTGGATGCGCTGAAGATCGACATCGAAGGACACGAGCCGCCGGTACTGCGCCACTTCTTCGATCACGCGCCGTCGACCCTGTGGCCCACGGTGGCCATCACCGAGCACAAGCGGGAGACCTTTGGCGTGATCTCGACGCTGTTCACGTCGCGCGGCTACCGGCAGGTCATGCAGACGCGCCTGAATGCCGTGTTCCAGCGCACACCCGTCTGACCGCGGCGCGCTCAGGTCGTTCTCAGCACGGCATAGAGGCTGTCGCTGAGGGGGAAGCGATCGAACCAGTTCATGCGTGCGACCGCGAGGTCCGCCCGCTGCGCCATCGCCGACAGCGTGTCCGGGGTGAAGTAGTTGACGTGGTCTGGCCAGCGGTAGCCGCACCAACGCGGCCCGCGCATCACGCGGTTCCAGCTGGCGTAGTTGGGTACCTTGATCAGCACGTGGCCGCCGTCGCACAGCGCGCGCGCTGCCTCGCGCAGCAAGGGCAGCGGCTGGATCTCGTGCTCCAGGAACGACGACATGACGATCAGGTCGAAGAACGCGGCGTCGAAGGTTGCCAGCCCGTCAAGGGCGCTCGCGTGCACGCAGCGCCCGCCGTAGGGTGCCAGCGCGTCACTCGAACGCCGTGCGAGTTCATTGCTGAGTTCGATGCCGTAAGGGTGGCACCGAGCGCGCACGTCGCGCGGCAGCCGATCCATCACCAGCCCCAGCAACTGACCGCTGCCGCAGCCCAGGTCGAGCAGGCGGATCGGGTCCGACGCGCAGCGGCGCACCAGGGCTGTCGCGAGGTTGGCGACCTTGTGGCGCTTCACGACCTTCTTGCGGAACGACTTGACCTTCGTGCTCAGCGCGTACAACGTGGGTTCGGCGGCGGCCCGCGCATCGGCTTCGCGTTGCCAGGTCACTTCCCAGGCGAGCTCCGACTTCAGGCTGTCGTAGCCGGGCGGGTTCTCGAGAAACACGAAGCCGGTTTCACGGCAGCGGCGCACCACCCACGGTGCCGGCGCCAGGCCTTCGATGAGATCGGTGGCGGTCGCGCGCTCTGCGAGAGGGCAGACGCGCGGCGAGGCGGCGCCGCTCATTCGACCCAGTGCTCGGCGATCCACGGTGCCGGCCGCATGTGTCGCCAGTTGCGGTTGCGCTCGCCGACCAGCGCATCCGGCGGATTCACC
>JAOUIM010000362.1 GCA_029884035.1 Aquincola sp.
TGCGGCAAGAAGGAAGAAGCCGCGATGCCCGCTGCCGTTCCCGCCGCCGTGGCGCCTGTTGCCGCTGCCGCTTCGGCCGCGGTGGGTGAGGCCGCTTCGGCCGCCGCTGCCGCCACCGATTCGGCTGCTTCTGCAGTCGCCGGTGCTGCGACGATGGCTGTCGACGCGGCCGCCAGCGCCGCCAAGGACGCTGCCGGCAAGGCCGTCGATGCGGCCAAGGACGCTGCCGCGAAGGCCGCCGAAGCGCCCAAGAAGTAATCGCGCCTGGCGCTCCAGAATGGAACAAGCCGCCCTCGGGTGGCTTTTTCCTTTTGGCTGTTGAAAGCGCGCGTCAGTCCAGCTCGATCCACTCGCAGCCGTGGTCGCCGTCGGCCACGTGCAGCTTCGTTGAACCTGCGCGGTTGCCATCCGCCGACGCCCTGCGCAGCGCCGACAACGCGAGGTCCGGCCGGTTGTTCTGCCGGCTCAGGTGCGCGGCCACCACATGACGCAGGCCGCCATGGCGGCAGGCATCGAGCAACATCGCGGCTTGGTCGTTGGCCAGGTGGCCACGCATGCCGCCGATGCGACGCTTGAGCCAGGCCGGGTAGGGGCCCTCGGCCAGCATCTCGCGGTCGTGGTTGCACTCGAGCAGGAGCGCATCGCAACCCTGAAGCGCGAGGACCGCCGCCGACGTGGGTTCGCCAAGGTCGGTGACGATGCCGAGTCGCCGGGTCCCGTCGTCGCACACCAGTTGCAGCGGTTCGGCCGCATCGTGCGGCACCGCAAACGGATGCAGCGTGATCGCTCCGATCGTGAAGGCATGGCCATCGCGCGCGACATGCGCCGCAGCGGTCTCACCGCGGCCCGCGGTCGCCCCGGCCCAGGTCCCTTCGCTCGCCCATACCGCGATGCCCCAGCGCCGCTGCAGTGCCAGCACGCCACCGACATGGTCGCTGTGCTCATGGGTGACGAACACGGCATCGAGTTCAGCGACGGCAACGTCGCGCGAGGCGAGCGCAGCGGCCAGCCGTCGCGGCCCCAGGCCGCAGTCGACCAGCACGCGTGTCGGCCGCTCGCCCGGCTCGCGCCGGCCTTCGATCAACGTGGCATTGCCGTTGCTGCCGCTGGCCAGGCTCGTGAATCGCAGCACCGGCGGCGCCCGCGAATCCGGACGCTACTTGAGGTCGTCGACCAGCAGCGACACGATTCGCTGCCCGACGTCGCTTGCCTCGGGTGCGCCCTGCGAGTTCTGCACCGTCACGTTCGTGCGCTCACCCTCGCTCTTGAGCGCAATGCGGTAGCGCACCGGACCGGTGGGCCCCGCAGACTTGCCGAAGCTGAACAGCTTGGCGAAGAAGCCCGGGTCTGCGTTGGTGGCAGCGAACTTCGGATCGACGTAGCGCACGAAGTACAAGCCTCCCGCGCGGTCTCGGTCCTCAACGGTGAACCCGCCACGATCGAGTGCGAGGCCGACGCGGCGCCACGCGCGGTCGAAGCCCTCGTCGACCTGCAGCGCGGGCTGGCCTGCGATCGCCCGCGCACGCGCGGGCGCGGCTACCGGCTTGGCCACGGTCTCGCGCGCGGCCGGCTCCTTGGCGCCGAGCTTGACCATCAGCCGCGTCAGGAACTCGGCTTCGAGGTTCGGGTCGCTGGGCCGCGCCGTCCACATCGTGTTCTCGTTGGTGCGGTCGCCGGTGATGACCTCGACCATGCCGCGATGGCTGATGTAGACCTCGCTCGCGGTCCCGCTGCGCTCGACGCGCGTGCGGAAGCGGTCGCGCTCGCCAGTGTCGTACACACTGTCGAGGACCTTGCCGAGCGTGCGGCGGATCACGTCCTGCGGGATCTTCGCCCGATTTTCGGCCCAGTCGGTCTCCATCACGCCGGCTTGCGCGTTGTCGAGCACGAGGCTGAATCCGCGCTCCTGCCAGAACTCGCGCAACTGCGGCCACAACTGCTCAGGCGCCACCGGCACGACGAGCCAGCGCTGATTGCCGTCGCGCACGACGCGCATCTCACCGACCGCGGCTGGCGCCACCACGGCGGTGCTGGCCGCCGCCGCCGCGGCTGGCGCCGCGCTCTGGTAGGTGCTCGCGCTGACGCTGCCGCTGGCGGCGGCGTAGCGCCCATCGCGCTGCAACTGCGTCAGGTCGGGTGGCACCTCCAGCGGCGCGGACTTGACGGACTGGCTGCGGTAATCGACCTTGTCGCCCTGGAGGAAGTTCTCGACGGTCGAGCAACCTGCCAGTGCGACAGCTGCGGCGACGAGGCAGGCCGCGCGCGGGCGACGAAGGGGCAGAGAGAGCGGAGCTTGCATTGTTGTGGACGCTGGTGGTCAGCGTGGCCTGCGGGCAATGGGGTGTCGGGGGGCGTGAAGGCGCAACGCGGGCACAGCGGTGGCGGTTGTCAGGGCGGCGCTCAGAGTGCGCCGGCCTCGCGCAGCGCAGATTCGACCGCGGCGTGATGCGAGTCGGACAGCGCGACGAGCGGCAGCCGCAGCGCCGGGCCGATCAGGCCCATGCGCGCGAGGGCCCATTTGACCGGGATCGGGTTGGCCTCGACGAACAACTGCTTGTGCAAGGCCAGCAGCTTGAGGTGGATCGCCGCAGCGCGACGTGCCTCCCCGGCCATCGCCGCGGCACACAGATCGGCCATTGCACGCGGCGCAACATTGGCGGTGACACTGACGTTGCCGTGGCCGCCGAGCAGCATCAGGCCGATCGCGGTGGGATCGTCGCCAGAGTAAATCGAGAACCCCCTGGGCGCCTGCTTGATCAGCCAGGCCGCGCGGTCGATGTTGCCGGTGGCCTCCTTGATGCCGATGATGCCGGGCACCTGCGCCAGGCGCAGCACCGTGTCGTGCTGCATATCGGCCACGGTCCGGCCGGGCACGTTGTACAGAATCACCGGCAGGTCCACGCCTTCGGCGATCGCGCGGAAGTGGCGGTAGATGCCCTCCTGCGTCGGCTTGTTGTAGTAGGGCACGACCTGCAGCGAGCAGTCGGCGCCGACCTTCTTGGCGAAGCGCGTGAGTTCGAGTGCCTCCGCCGTGGAGTTCGCGCCGGCGCCGGCCATCACCGGAATGCGCCCCGCGGCATGCTCGACGGACACCCGAATGATCTCGCAGTGCTCCTCGACATTGACGGTAGGCGACTCTCCGGTGGTGCCCACCACGCCGATGCAGGCCGTTCCTTCGGCGATGTGCCAGTCGATGAGGCGGCGCAGCGCAGCGTAGTCGACGCTGCCGTCATCGTGCATCGGGGTGACGAGGGCGACGATGCTGCCGGTGATCGGGTTCATGGGGCGAGGCCAGGGGAATCAGCCGCGCATTCTAGCGGGGCAGGCCCCGCCCCAGTCGCGAACGCCGCGATGCGCTGCACCCGCCGCGGCGGGTTCTCGAGCAGGCCGTCCTCGTAGGCTGCGATGCGCAGGCCGGCGCAGTGCTCCAGCAGCTCGCCGTGTCGCAGCAGGAAGGCCGGATTGGATGGCTTGCCGAACGCTTCGTGGCCCCGTGCGAAGGTCTCGTAGACCAGCGCGCCGCCGTCGGCCAGGCTGGCCACCAGGGTGGGCATCAACGGCCGCCACAGGTAGTTGGTGACGACGACCGCGTCGAAGCGTTCGCCCGCAAACGGCCAGGGTCCGTTTTCGATGTCGGCCACCACAACGCGGCCCAGTGACTGGAGCGGCGCAACGGCCTGCGCGTCGCGGTCCACGCCGGTGAGCGCGAGGCCACGCGCGGCCAGCCAGCGCAGGTGGCGGCCGCTGCCGCAGGCCACGTCGAGCACGCGCGAGCCGGCAGGCAACCGCGCGGCCCAGCGCACGACCCAGGACGAGGGTGCGAGGCCGCCGTGCGCTGCCGCTGTCAGAAGCAGTTCCACACCGCGTTGGCGAGCGTGAACACCATGTCGGGCCTAAGGTACAGAGCGAACACGAGCGCGCACAAGACCAGGGCCGCGGCGCCCAGCCCGATGCGCCGCGCGCTTGCTCGACTCACGCCATCGCTCCCGCAGGCTGCGCGCGGCGCTCGATGGGCGCCTCGCGCA
>JAOUIM010000027.1 GCA_029884035.1 Aquincola sp.
TTCGAGCGAAGCTCGAACTGTCCACTTGTCCACCGCCGTCGCGCTGCGGTGAGTTTCGCGGTCGCTAACCCCCTCGAACGTTAGGCGTCGTATACCCACACGCAGCGAGCTCGCAGTGAACATTGAAGAGTTCATGCTCGGCTACAAGGCCGCATGGGAGCAGCGCGACCCGGCAATGTTTGCGGCGCTGTTTCTGCCCGATGGGAAGTACCACAACACGCCGTTCCAGGTTCAGCGCGGCACCGAGCAGCTTGTCGCGTACTGGAAGCGCGTGCAACTCCAAGAAGACGTCACGGTCACGTTCGAGGTCTTGGCAGCCGCCGCAACATCGGGCATTGCGCGCTGGCGCACCACCTATCAGGTCGCTTCGGAAGAGTTGTTCCAAATCTGGGCCAAGTCCACGGGTACCAGTCTTGTTGCGCGCAAGCCCGGTGATCCTTTGCCGAGAATGGTGCTCGACGGAGTTCTCCAAGCCACTTTCAGCGCCAACCGCTGTTCGGTAGCTCGCATCTGGTGGCACAGCTTGCCGCAGCCAGCCTGAGGCACGGCGCAACGACGCTAACCCTTCGCGGGGGCCGACTCGCACCGGCATGCCACTTGGCCCGCAGCCCGGAGAGGTCCATCATTCGTCCAGCGGGCCAAGCGCCGAACCGGTGTTCGCAGCTCAGCTCAAACGTTAGGCCGCATGAACGCAACCCCTCCGCGCTTCTGGCGTAACAAGTTCTGGCAGCGCTGGGTCGTCGCCAACGCGCTGGGGGAACTCGTCGGGCTTGGAACAGTGGCCGCCGTTGGTTTTCTCTTGTTCCGGCACGCCGGCGAGCCAGCCAACCTCGCACAAGCTCTCCTCTTTGCCGGCGCATTCATTCTTCTTGGCGCGTTCGAAGGAACCGTCATTGGCCTCGCCCAACGCCAGGTTCTGCGCACCCTCTTGCCGTCGGTACGTGGCTGGGTTCTCGCTACGCTTGTTGGCGCCATGGTCGCCTGGGCTGTCGGCATGGTTCCCAGCACGGTCGCCGCCCTGATGCAGCAAGGCGCCACGCCTACGTCCACCCCGTCCGAGCCACCGCTTATCCTGGTCCTGCTGATCGCCTCGTGCCTTGGCGCAGTCGCTGGGCCAATGCTTGCCGCCTTTCAGTGGCTCAGCTTGCGCAAGGTAGTACCCACCAAAGCCTGGTTGTGGCTTCCCGCCAATGCGGCGGCTTGGGCCCTCGGCATGCCCGCCATCTTCTTGGGCGCACAGGCCAACGAGCTCACGTCCAGTACTACCGCCATCGCCGCCTTGGTTGCACTCGCCATCTTCATCGCCGGTGCTGTGGTTGGTGCGGTGCACGGCCGTGTCCTGCTGGGCTTGGCTCAGGGCGGCTCTTCCAGCACGAATGCGGCCCCCTCGCTCAAGCGGAGCGCCAACGGCAGCCATGTCCGCGGTTGAATCCATGGAGTTAGACCAAGCGGCTCTTGCTGCGTCCACTCCAGCCTGACGACGCGGGCGATCTGTTCGTCATGCACGCAGACACTGAGGTCATGCGGTTCTCCAATGAGGCACCCTGGAGCGACATTTCCAGAGCGTTGCGACTCATTGCCGCCGCCCAAGAATGGCTCACCTCAGGTCGGCACTTATGTCTTGGCATATCGAGAAGGGACGCAGGCAAGATCATTGGAACCTGCACACTGTTCGATATCAACTTAGTGAGCAAGCACGCCGAAGTCGGGTTTCTCCTGTCGAGGCAGCACTGGGGCAGTGGATACATGAGGGAGGCTCTGATCGCGATGGTCGAGCATGCATTCGGCAGACTCGAACTGAACCGGATCGATGCAGATACGGATCCCAAGAACAATCGGTCGATCGAGCTTCTGGAATCCTTGCAATTTCGGCGCGAAGGGCTGCTTCGTGAGCGGTGGATAGTGGGAGGGCGAAAGTCAGACACTGCGCTCTATGGCTTGCTTCGCAGCGACTGGGAGGCAGTTCGTGCGGGCGGGTAAGCCGGTGTTGCCTTGACTCCTCGATCCAGGGTCGAGCCTCGCATTCCATCCACGATGTCACTCTCCCTCGTCAGTGGCTATGTCCCCGGTTGCATCGGCCGCGTCGCAGAGATGCATGCGGCTTACTACAGCACGCGTGAAGGATTCGGCGTCTTCTTCGAAGCAAAGGTCGCGCGCGAGTTCGCGGCATTCTGCGAGGGCTTCGATGCCAGCCGAGACGGGATGTGGTTCGTCGTCGCGGCCGGGCGCGCAGAGGGATCCGTCATCATCGACGGATCCCATGCCCAGCGCGATGGCGCCCACCTCCGATGGTTCATCACGTCCGACGCCATCAGAGGGCATGGTTTCGGCGAGCGATTGCTGGCCGAGGCTCTGGCGTTCGCAGACTCCTGCGCGTACACCCGTACATACCTCTGGACCTTCGAGGGCTTGTTGGCGGCCCGGCATCTCTACGAGAAACACGGTTTCAAGCTCCAGACGACCGCGGAAGGCAGCCAATGGGGCAGGACTGTCAATGAGCAACTGTTCGTCCGCGGCGAGGCCGGTGGCGCCGCGCTCGACGAGAGCTAGCCACAGGCCTGGTCGGGCCGCAGGAGACTGCGCCGCGGGTCGGTCGCCTCGGACGCTGCGCCGGACAGCGACCCAGCTCCCACACTCGCGCGAGTTGTCGCGCTGACAATGTCGTCGCAAGAACCACACACATACACAAGGGTCCTCCATGGCAAACGTCTACATGCCGCTGCAGCTGGCACCGAGTTCTCTGACTCAGCCCATCCTGCCCAACTGGTCGTTCAACCTGTTCAGCGTCAACCTCGGGACCACGTCGAACGCCAGGATCGAGCAGCAGGCGCTCGAACAGGTCGGCAGCTACGGCAGGCAAATCGGCCACTTGTCGGAGGCGCTTGAAGTCGTCATCCAGAAGTTGCGCCTCCTCGAGGGCGAAAAACTGTCTCCGGACGACAGGGACGCCTTGCAGGTCTTCCTCGGCGATGTCGCCGCGGTTCGCAAGATCAAGACGAGCCTCAGGTAGGCCAGGGCCCGCAGGCCGCGCGGGAAGCGCAGCACGCTCGAACGCCAGCGCGTGGGACATCGAGCGCGCCGCATCTGGCAGACTGCATCGTCGCCCTCTGGATCCATCCCCATGCTGGACGTATCAAGCACGAAAGCCGCCTGGGCGGTCCTTGTCTTGTCAGGCCTCCTCGAGGTGGCGTTTGCAGCAGCGATCCAGGCTTCGAACGGCTTCACGCGCTTCGTTCCCGCAGCGCTTGCAGTCGTGTCCGGCGGCCTGAGTGTCTATCTGATGAGCATCACGCTGTCGGTCATACCGCTCGGAACCGCCTACGCGGTCTGGGGCGGCGTCGGCGCGGTCGGCACGGCGGCGATGGGTCTGGTGCTCTACGGGGAGCCGGCCGCGCCTGCCCGCTTGTTCTGCATCGCGCTCGTCGTTGCCGGGATCGTCGGGCTCCAGTGGTTCGAGGGGGCAAGGGGTGCGCCCTTGCCGCGATGAGGTGAGTGGCGCCGTGAACCGTGAGGGCGCCCATGCGAACCGCATGTTCGCGGTCAAGGCCCATGTCGTCGACACGAGCGCGGATGCGTTCACGTTCCGCGAGCACAAGACCATGTACGGTGGCAAGCATGTCGCCCGGGGCGACACGGTCTTCGTGTTCGCAAGCGAGAACGAGGGCGGCCAGGGCCTGGTCGCGCGCGGCATCGTCGTGCACGCCGAGGCGACCCCGATGAAGCCCGGCCTCGCCCGGCAGACGCCGCGCGTCAGCATCTCCGTCAAGCGCACGGGGCTGGCGAAACGTCGGCTGGGACGCAGCGAACTCAGGCCCTTCTCCGACTGGCAGGACGGGCGGCCCGAAACCGAGCTCAACTTCAAGTTCTATCGTCAGGCCACGAACAAGGTCGTGGGCCTCTCGGATGAAGCGGCGGCATTCCTGTGCGGATACTTCTAGGGCGTGGTGCTGGGGTATGGTCCGGTACCGGCACCCGCGATGGCCCCGCCCACGCCCCAGGCTCCGCCATCGCAGAGCGCCCGCACCCCGACCCCTGCACTACGAGAACGACCCATGCCGCTCGTGATCCGTTCTGCCGGCGCCCTCCTCCTGCTGATGGCGACCGCGGGAAGCCCAGCTAACGCAACCCCCTGCGAAGAGGTGCTCGCATCGATCGAAGCGCGCATCCGGGCCAACGGCGTCGCCGACTTCAGCGTCACCGCCGTCGATTCCGCGGCGTCGGCGCCCGGCAAGCAGGTGGGCACCTGCGACACCGGCCGCAGGAAGATCATGTACGTTCGAGGTGCATCGTCGCCGTCGCAGTCACCGGCGTCCGTGCCGCGCCCGGCCGCCGCCAGCCAGCGTCCGTCGGGCGCGAAGATCATCACCGAGTGCGCGGACGGCCGCGTCATCGAGGGCGGCACATGCAAGAAGTAGGTCTCGAGCCCGCTGCGCCGCGGCCCATGGGAACCCGCGGCTGCGGCACCGTTTCGGTCGCGATCGCATCGGCTCCCGTATCAATCACCGGCAGCGACCGCTCGATGTGCCGCCGGCCCGGAACGCCGGCGACCCAAGGTGGGATCGATGACGTTCATGTGCACGGCCATCGATTCGAAAGGGGCACCCATGGCCTATGACGCCGGTCTCGCCCAGCGCGTTCGCGAAGCACTCGGCGAACGGCCCGGCATCAGCGAGCGCAAGATGTTCGGCGGGCTCGCCTTCCTGGTGGATGGCAAGATGTTCGTCGGCGTGCTGGGCTCCACGCTGATGGCACGCGTCGGGCCCGAGCGGCACCCCGATGCCCTCGCCAGACCCCACGTGCGTGCGATGGACTTCACCGGCCGCCCGATGAAAGGCTACGTCTTCATCGACCCGCCCGGCCTTGACGATGACCGGGAGTTGGCGGCGTGGGTGTCTTGGTGCGCGGCCTACGCCGCCGCCTTGCCAGGGAAGAAATCGAAATGACATGCCGCACGCATTGGCAAGCCCGCCGGCGCCGAGGCGCGTTCGCCGCCACGACGATGGGATTCGCGCTGTTCACGGCGGCCTGTTCGTCGCAGCAGGCCTATGGCGCTGGGCAGGCCTGGCAGCGCCTGGAGTGCAGCAAAATCAAAGACACGCAGGAAAGAAGCCGTTGTATGGCCAGTTCGAGCACGTCGTACGAGGAGTACAAACGCCAGGCGGAGGCCGCCAAGAGCGGCAAGTAGCAACCCAACTTCGCGCGCAGGCCGTCGATGCCCATGAGCAAAGCAAGAGCCGTCGTTCTCACCATCACCGCAGCGGTGATCGCCGTGTCGGCTCGGGCGGACGACACGCGCCAGCTCGTCACGATGCCGGCACCGATGGTCCAGCACATGCTGGCCAACATGCGAGACCATCTCGCGGCGATCACCGAGATCCAGCGCGCGCTCGGCGTCGCCGAGTACCAGCGGGCAGCCGACATCGCCGAGAAGCGGATCGGCATGTCGTCGCTCGAATCCCATGGTGCAGCGCACATGGCCGGGTTCATGCCCCAGCCGATGCAGGACATCGGCACGCAGATGCACAAGGCGGCCAGCCGGTTCGCCCTCATTGCGCAGGAGACCGGAGCCGATGGCAACCTCGCTCGCGCGGTGGCCGCGCTGTCGACGGTGACCGAGCAGTGCGTGGCCTGCCACGCAGCCTATCGCGCCCACTGAGCGGCAAGGCCGATCTCGCCACGGCGGGGCCGGCAATGCATGCTTGTGCTTCGGAGGCGGCAAGAGGTGTCGGTCCGGTGCGCGAATAATCCCGATCTCGGTGCAGAGTCGATTGCGCATCACCCCCTGGGAGGCAGCCCTCGTGCGGATAAGAGCCATCGCCGACGACGAGATCGAGGCCGTGCGGCTGCTGCTGGTGAGGAACGGCTGGGATCGAGGCGTCTCGAGCACGGATGAATTCCGTCGGCTGGTCGCGGGTTCGCAGGTCGCGCTGGTCGCGATCGAGGGCAGCGAGGTCGTCGGCTTCACGCGCGCACTCACCGACAGCCTGTCCAACGGCTACATCTCGATGGTCGTCGTCGCCGAGGGGCACCGAAGGGCGGGCGTCGGTTCCGCGCTCGTGCGAGCGGCCATGGGCAGCGACCAGCGCATCACCTGGGTCCTGCGCGCCGGAAGGCAGGGCGTGTGGGCCTTCTACGAGAAGCTCGGATTCGCCCGCTCGGCCGTCGCGATGGAGCGCCCCGGGCAGAGACAAGGGCAAGGCAGCACCTGATGGCCCGGCGATCTCCTGGCTGCCCTTCGGTCGCTTGACAGGACCCGGGACTTCGTGGAACTTCCCTCGAGTGCCAGAACCGGCGTCTGAGCCCGATCCCGACGTGACCGTCGACCACGGACCGCCGCGCGGTCAACGCTGGAGGCCCCATGGACCATGACACGCCCGCACCCACCGCTGCGACCCCGTGGCACCTCTGGCTGATCGGTACGCTCGCGCTGCTTTGGAACGCCGTGGGTGCGTTCGACTACGTGATGACCGAGACCCGCAACGCGTCGTACATGGCCGACTTCACGCCCGAGCAGCTGGCCTACTTCTACGGCTTCCCGACCTGGGTCGTGGCGACCTGGGCGTTGAGCGTGTGGGGCGGCGTTCTCGGCGCGGTGCTGCTGCTGCTTCGCAAACGCTGGGCGGTACCGGTCTTTGCAGCGTCGCTGGCGACGATGGCGGTCACGTTCTTCTACAACTACGTGCTGACGAACGGGATCGCGGTGATGGGCGGTGCCGGCGGGCTGATATTCACCGCGGTGATCTTCGTCGTCGCGGTCGCGCTGCTGGCGTACGCACGGGCCCTCACCCGCCGCGGCGTGCTGCGCTAGGGACGCAGTGACGCGCCCGGCGCCAGACCGTACGATCCTGGCCTGCATCGCCACCACCCCGATCGCCGCTGCGCAGACCACGATGGCCCGGTTACGCGTCGAAAGCTTCACGATCTCGCTCGACGGCTACGCCGCCGGTCCGGACCAGGACCTGCAGAACCCGCTGGGCGTCGGTGGCACGGCGCTGCATGCCTGGGCGTTCGCGACGCGGACATTCCAGCGCCTGGTGTTCGGCGGCGACGGCGGCGAAGCGGACACCGACGACGACGAATTTGCCCAGCGCGGCTTCCGCAACGTCGGCGCCTGGATCATCGGCCGCAACATGTTCGGGCCCGTGCGAGGGCCGTGGCCCGACGAGAGCTGGCGCGGCTGGTGGGGCGACGAGCCCGTGTATCACGTGCCGGTGTTCGTGCTGACGCACCATGACCGCGCGCCGCTCGTCATGAAGGGCGGCACGACCTTCCACTTCGTGACCGAGGGCATCGGCGTGGCGCTCGAGCGAGCGCGCGCCGCCGCCAAGGGTCTGGACGTGCGGCTGGGCGGCGGCCCGAACGTGATCCGCCAGTACCTTCGCGAGCGCCTGATCGACGAATTGCACGTTGCGATCTCGCCGGTGTTGCTCGGGTCGGGCGAGCCGCTGTTCGAAGGGCTCGACCTGCCGGCGCTGGGTTATGCCTGCACGCAGCACGTGGCGACGCCGCGCGCCACCCACGTCGTGCTCTCGCGACGCGCCGACGCGGCGTGATGCCGACGCGGCGATGACGCTTCTGTTCGCGTACGGATCGCTGAAGGAAGGCTTTCCGAATGCCTCGGTGAATACCGGCCGGCGCCTGCCGGGACAGTACCGCACGATGCAGCGCTTGCCGTTCTACCTGGTCGGCGACGGGCACCTGCCCTGCCTCGTGCTCGCGCCGGGCAACGGCGAGCAGGTCATCGGCCAGCTGTTCGAAGTCACCGAGGCGGACCTGGCGGCGATGGATCGGCTCGAGCGCGTCGGCAAGCCCGGCGGCTACCTGCGCGTCCGGATCGCGGTACAGCGCACCGACGCACCCGGCCAGCACGTCGTCGATGCCGACGTCTACGTCCAGCATCCATCGAAGCTCGACGGCGAAGGCCCGCGCATCGGGCCGCTGGCCGAGTACACGATCGAGCACGCCAGGCGTCTGGCCTGGTAGGACCGCGCACGCCGCATGGAACTCCACGGCCCCGATCTCCAGCGCGAAGCGCAGTGCGAATCCGTCCTGCGGTCCCTGCCGGGCTGGTTCGGAATCGAGGAGGCCTTGCGCAGGTACGCCGCGGACACGGCGCGTCTGCCGACGTTCGCGCTCGGCGATGGCGACTCGGTCGTGGCGTTCCTGTCGCTGGCGGAACACTTTGCCGAATCATGGGAAGTCCATTGCATGGCCGTTCACGCTCGCGCACGCCACGCCGGCCATGGCACGTACCTGCTCGAGCACGCGCAGCGGTGGCTCGCGCGACGCGGCGTGAGGTTCCTGCAAGTCAAGACCGTCGCGCACACGAGCGACAGCCAGGCGTACGCCCAGACGAGGCAGTTCTACCTCGCCAGGGGCTTCACGCCGCTCGAGATCTTTCCGACCCTGTGGGCACCGCAGAACCCTGCGCTCCAGTTGGTCAAGGTGCTCGGCAGCGACTGAGACAGCGGCCGGATGTCCCTCATTCAAGGCCGCAAGACGCTGCCCTGGACCACGTCGCCGATCACGCCGTAGCTGCCGCCGCCGAGGTGATGCAGCGTGTGCAGGGGCGTATTGCCGGCATCGAACGACCAGCGGCCTGCGGCGAACACACGCACATCGGCCTGCGCGGACACGACCTCGGCGAAGAAGGTGTCGTAGGCGGCCTCGGTGTGGCGCTCGGGAATCAGGCGGCATTCCATCCACGCGACGCAGCCGACCACCAGCGGAAGGCCGAGCGCCGGCCCGTCGAAAGCCTCGATCTCATGGCGGGCGAACTTGTCGTCGGGGGCGGCGATGTCGCGCCCGCTGGTGCGTCCCACCGTCGTCACCAGGTCGGCCTGCGCGCGGCAGGGGATGCTGAGCGCGAAGCAGCCGCTGGCCAGCACGAGCTCGCGCGTGTAGGTGCTCTTGTCGATGACCACTGCCACACGCGGCGGCGTGAACTCCACCGGCATCGACCACGCCGCGGCCATCACGTTGCGCCGGCCGTCGTGCAGCGCGCTCACCAGCACCGTGGGGCCGTGGTTGATCAGGCGGCACGCGTGGGCCAATTCGACAGCGCGGCGGTGCGCAGCGGCGCTCATGCGCGCACGAAACGCAGCGCGCCGGTGGCCACGCGCCGGCGCAGCGCGGTGGTGGCCTCAGGGTCGGGGCGGCCTGCGAGCGCGAGCGTGATCAGCAACGCGAGTTCGCCCATGTGCTCGGGCGCGAAACCCAGGCGCACGATCTCGGGCGTCCCCAGGCGCAGGCCGTTGACGTCGCTCGCGACGGGGTCGATCGGCAGGCCGATGCCGCAGGCGAACAGGCGCGCGGCTTCCAGTCGCCTGGCTGCCGCCTGCCCGCCGCCCCAGCGCGCGGCTTCGATGGCGAACTGATGCGAGGTCGTGGAACCGCGGTCGTGCGCGAACACCGGCAGATCGTGTTCACTGAAGAGCGCGGCGGCCAGCGCGCCGGCAGTGGCCTGCATGGCGCGCGCGTATGCGCGGCCGTGTTCCTTCCAGTCGAGCAGGCCGAGCGCGAGCGCGGCCACGCGGCCGGCGTCGAAGTTGGCGGTCAATCCGGGGTAGGCGATCGCGTCGATGCGTTCGAACAGCGCTGCATCGTTGCCGACCACCAGGCCGCCCGGCGGGCCGCCGAGGCTCTTGTAGGTGCTCATCGTCATGACATGCGCACCCTCGGCCAGCGGGTTGGGCCAGGCTCGGCCGGCGACCATGCCCGACAGGTGCGCGGCGTCGAACATCAGCCTGGCGCCCACCTCGTCGGCGATGCCGCGCGCGGCGGCCACCGGATGCGGCCACAGGTTCAGGCTGCCGCCCAGCGTGATCAGCTTGGGCCTCGCCTCGCGCGCGAGCACGCGCAGCGCGTCCACATCCACCGTGTAGCCGTCGGCGTGCACCGGCGCGCTGACGGTCTTCAGGCCGTACAGGCCGGCGGCGCCCGCGGCGTGGTGCGTCACGTGGCCCGCGATCGAATCCGGCGGCGCGATGATGGTGTCGCCCGGCTGGCAGGTGGCCATGAAGACGTAGAGGTTGGCCAGCGCGCCCGAGCCGACGCGCACCTCGGCGTACGCCGCGTCGAAGACCTCGGCCGCGAGTTCGGCGGCGATGACCTCGATGCGCTCGATGGCCTGCAGGCCGGTCTCGTACTTGTCGCCCGGGTGGCCGAGCGATGCGCGCGGGCCGAGCCCCGCCGCGAGCAGCGCCTCGGCGCGCGGGTTCATCACATTCGACGCCGGGTTGAGGTTCAGGCCTTGCTCGTCGTGGATGCGGCGGTTGTCGGCCACCAAGCGGTGCAACTCGACGTCGGTGTCGTCCGGCGATGCCGCGGCGGTCGCGGCGGCAATCGACTGCATCAGGTCTTCGCTGCGGGCGGGTACCCAGGGACGGTGGATCAGCATGTGCCTCAGTTTAGGGCCCGCTCGGACACAATCACCGCCTGCCCGCGCGGAGAAGCACACCAATGAAGACCCGAGCCGCTGTCGCCTGGAAGTCCGGCGCCCCGCTGACGATCGAGACCGTGGACCTGCAGGGCCCGCGCGACGGCGAAGTACTGGTGGAGGTCAAGGCCACCGGCATCTGCCACACAGACCACTACACCTTGAGTGGCGCCGACCCCGAGGGCCTGTTCCCCGCCATCCTCGGCCACGAGGGCGCGGGCGTGGTGCTGGAAGTCGGCGCGGGCGTGCCGTGGCTCAAGCCGGGCGACCATGTGATTCCGCTGTACACGCCCGAGTGCCGGCAGTGCAAGTTCTGCCTGTCGCGCAAGACGAACCTGTGCCAGTCGATCCGCGCCACGCAGGGCAAGGGCCTGATGCCCGACGGCACCTCGCGCTTCTCGATCGGCGGCCAACCCATCCTGCACTACATGGGCACGAGCACGTTCGCGAACCACCTCGTGGTGCCCGGTATCGCGCTGGCGAAGATCCGCGAGGACGCGCCGTTCGACACCATCTGCTATGTCGGCTGCGGCGTGACCACCGGCGTGGGCGCGGTGCTGTTCACCGCCAAGGTCGAGGCCGGTGCCAACGTGGCGGTGTTCGGCCTCGGTGGCATCGGCCTGAACGTGATCCAGGGCGCGAAGATGGTCGGCGCCGACAAGATCATCGGCGTGGACATCAATCCGAAGCGCGAAGCGATGGCACGCCGCTTCGGCATGACGCACTTCGTCAACCCGAAGGACGTGCCCAGCGTGGTCGACCACATCGTGCAGCTCACCGACGGCGGCGCCGATTTCAGCTTCGAGTGCGTGGGCAACGTGCACTTGATGCGACAGGCGCTCGAGTGCACGCACAAGGGCTGGGGCCGCAGCATCATCATCGGGGTGGCGCCCGCGGGCGCGGAGATCAGCACGCGGCCGTTCCAGCTCGTGACCGGCCGCAAGTGGGAAGGCACGGCCTTCGGCGGCGCACGCGGCCGCACCGACGTGCCGAAGATCGTCGATTGGGTGATGGACGGCAAGCTGCGCATCGACGAACTCATCACCCACAAACTGAAGCTCGAGGACATCAACGAGGGCTTCGCGCTGATGGAACGCGGCGAATCGATCCGTTCGGTGGTGATGTTCTGACGCTGCGGCCGCCATGAGCTTCAGCCCCGCCGCCGATCGCAACAAGGCGCCGATCCTGCGCGAGCTGCAGCGCCTGCTGCCGGCGACCGCGTGCGTGCTCGAGATCGCGTCGGGCACCGGTCAGCATGCCGAGCATTTCGCCGCCGCGTGCAGCGGCTGGACCTGGCAGCCGACCGAGGCCGATGCGGCGTACCTGCCGGACATCGACGCGCGCTGCCGGTCGCATGCGAACGTGCGTCCGGCGATGCGGCTGGACGTGCTCGCGACGCCCTGGCCCGTCGATGCGGCGGCGTACGACGCGATGTACTGCGCCAACCTGCTGCACATCGCGCCGCAGCCGGTGTGCCCGGCATTGATGCGTGGCGCGGCGCGCCACCTGCGCAGCGGCGGCACGCTGCTGCTGTACGGACCCTACCGCGTCGACGGCCAGCCGACTGCGCCGAGCAACGAGGCCTTCGATGCCGACCTGAAGGCACGCGATCCGGCGTGGGGCCTGCGCCTGCTGTCGGACGTGCAGCGCGAAGCCGAAACAGCGGGCCTGCAGCTGCGCGAGACCGTGCCGATGCCGGCGAACAATCTCCTGCTCGCTTTCGCGTGCACGCGTTGACCGCGCACGTGCCTGGCGCTCGCGTCGCGGCGTCGATGCCTGCGACGCGATTCGCGCGGGTGGGCGTGGCCTTGGCGGTGCCGGCCTTCGCGCTCATGGTCATCTGGCGCGCGCGTTTCGGCTGATGGGACTGGTCTATTCCACCGACGGCGGGCGCACATGTCCCCGGTGCAGGAAGGCGCTGGCCCATTGCACCTGCGCCCGGCCAAGTGCCGTGCCCGCGGGCGACGGCAACGTGCGGGTGAGTCGCGAAAGCAAGGGCCGCGGCGGCAAGACGGTAACGCTGGTGCGCGGTCTGCCGCTAGACCCCCTGGCGCTGGCCGCGCTCGGCAAGCAACTGCGCAGCGCCTGCGGCACGGGTGGCACGGTCAAGGACGGCGTGCTCGAACTGCAGGGTGATCATGCCGAGCGCGTGACCGAGTGGCTGCGAGCCGCGGGTTTCGCCGTCAAGCGCGCGGGAAGGTGAGAGGCGGCGGCAAGCGGCGCCGCGCTGCGATCAGGCGTGCGCGGGCTGCGGCAGCTCGATCCGCACCTCGAGCCCCGCGGACGGATGGCGCGGCCGGGCGAACCGGACGCTGACCTCGCGCGGCGGCACGTCGACGTACTTGGCGACCACGAGCTGCAGTTCGCGCTGCAGCGCGGGCAGGTACTCGGGCAAGCGCGAGTTGCGCGCGCTGCGCTCCTGCGAGATCACGATCTGCAGCCGCTGCTTGGCGACCTGCGCGGACTTGCGGTTCTGCGGGAACAGCAGCGACAACCAGGACATCACGATCACGCCCTCGCGAACAGTCGCTGCAGCAGCGACGGCGGCCGCTCGGTCTTCGTGAAGCGCATCTCGCGGCTCTCGCCGAGGAAGCGGCGCACCACGTCCTTGTAGGCCTCGGCCACGGCGCTGCTCTTCATGTGGATCGCCGGTACGCCCTGGTTGGACGCATTGAGCACCGTCTCCGACTCGGGCACGACGCCGATCAGCGGGATGCGCAGGATGTCCTGGATATCATCGACCGACAGCATCTGGCCGCTGGCGACGCGCGTCGGGTCGTAGCGCGTGATCAGCAGATGCTCGCGAATGCCTTCCTTGCCGTCGATCGCCCGCTGCGTCTTCGACGCGAGCATGCCCAGGATGCGGTCGGAATCGCGCACCGACGAGACCTCGGGATTGGTGACGACGATGGCCTCGTCGGCGTAGTGCATCGCGAGCAGCGCGCCACTCTCGATGCCGGCCGGCGAGTCGCAGACGATGAATTCCATGCCCATTTCGGCGAGCTCGTCGAGCACGCGCTTGACGCCTTCCTTGGTCAGCGCGTCCTTGTCGCGTGTCTGCGAAGCGGCCAGCACGACGAGGTTGTCGGTGTGCTTGTCCTTGATCAGCGCCTGAGAGAGCTTGGCCTCGTCGTGGATCACGTTGATCAGGTCGTAGACGACGCGGCGCTCGCAGCCCATGATGAGGTCCAGGTTGCGTAGACCGACGTCGAAATCGATGACCGCTGTCTTGTGGCCGCGCAGCGCCAGGCCCGAGGCGAGGCTGGCGCTCGTGGTGGTCTTGCCCACGCCGCCCTTGCCGGAAGTCACGACGATGATCTTGGTGGTCATCGGGAACAGGTCCTTTCGCTTGTTGTTGTTCGCTCGTTCCGGCGTCTCAGCCGAGCGGCTCGACCGCGAGCTGGTCGCCGGCCAGCCGAACCGTCGCGGCGCGGCCGGCCACGCCCTCGGGCAGGGGCTCGTCGGTCGTGCGATAGACATCGGCGATCGCCAGCACCTGCGCCTCCATGCAGTGGCAGAAAATGCGCGCGTCGGTGTTGCCGCTCTTGCCCGCATGAGCGCGGCCGCGCAGCGGCGCGTAGACATGGATATGGCCATCGGCCATCACCTCGGCGCCGAAACTCACCAGCGCCAGCACGATCAGGTCGCGGTCGCGCGCGTAGACCTGCTGGCCCGAACGCAGCGGCTTGTCGATCACCAGCGGCGGCAGCGGCGCGAGCTGCACCTCGACGACGCGCTCGACGATCTCGGGCGGCGGCGTCGTGATCTCGCGCGGCGCGGGCCGGCCGCCTTCGGGCGCCTCGATCAGTCCGGCCGCCACGGCCGCGGTCATCTGCTGCGGGTTGCCTCCCCGCGCGGCCACTGGCTGCATGCCATGGCGACGCAACAGCGCAACGAGCGCGTCGAAGTCCACCATGTGCGCATCGCCGCGCACGCAAGACAGGTCAATGACCACCGGCTCGTCGTCGAACAGGCCCGGCATCGTTGCGGCGCGCTGCTCGAACTCCTCAGCCAGCAGGTCGAGGTCGGTGGTCTTCAGCACCGCGGCCATCAACGTCAGCGCCGCGCTTCGCAATTCAACGCGGGTCGTGGTGATGTCGCTGCAGGCAACGGCGCTCATGATGTGCAGATCGTTGGCAAGGGGCGATTCTATCGACGCATGCCGCAATTCCCGCTCGAAGGCGACGCGAATCGAGTGCGAAGGGCTTCAACATGGGGCTTGACAAGCCACCCGCGAGCGCCCCCGACAATCCCCCCATGCCGCTGATCACGCTCACCAACGCCCACCTCGCCTACGGCCACGTGCCGCTGCTCGACGGCGCCGCGTTCTCGCTCGACGACGCCGAAAGGGTGGCGCTGATAGGCCGCAACGGCGCGGGCAAGTCCTCACTGCTGAAGATCGTGGCCGGGTTGGAGCGTGCCGACGACGGCACGCTGCAGGTGCAGCAGGGCACGGTGCGCTTCTACGTGCCGCAGGAGCCGCTGTTCGCGGCCGAGGCGTCGGTGTTCGATGTCGTAGCTGAAGGCGTGGCCGAGGCGCGTGCGCTGCGCGAGCGCTTCGAGGCCCACGCGCCGGGCGACGACCTGGATGCGATCCAGACACGCATCGAGGCGCTCGGCGGCTGGACCTGGGAGCAGCGGGTCGATGAGACGCTGCAGCGCCTGCACCTGGACGGCGCGGCGCTCGTGGGCACGCTGTCCGGCGGCACCAGAAAACGCGTCGCGCTGGCGCAGGCGCTGGTGGCGCAGCCCGATGCGTTGCTGCTCGACGAGCCGACCAACCACCTCGACCTGGATGCGATCGCGTGGCTGCAGACGCTGCTGCGCGAGTCGACGCATGCCACGGTGCTGGTGTCGCACGACCGCGCGTTCATCGACGCGGTGGCCACGCGCATCGTCGAGCTCGACCGCGGCGTGCTGCGCTCCTACCCCGGCAACTTCGCCGCCTACGAAGCCACCAAGGCACGCGAGCTGGAGTCCGAGGCGCTGGCCAACGCGCGCGCCGACAAGATGCTCGCGGCCGAAGAGGTGTGGGTGCGCAAGGGCGTGGAGGCGCGTCGCACGCGCAGCGTGGGCCGCGTGGCGCGGCTGGAGCGGCTGCGTGCCGAGCGCCGCGCCCGGCGCGACCGCGTGGGCCAGGTCAAGCTCGAACTCGCGACCGGCCTGCCCACCGGCAAGATCGTGGCGGAGCTCGATGACGTGTCGATGGGCTACGGTAAGGACATGCTGATCGACCACTTCAGCGCCACGTTCCTCCGCAGCGACAAGGTGGGCCTCGTCGGACCGAACGGGGCGGGCAAGACGACGCTGCTCAAGCTCATCCTCGGTGCGTTGGAACCGACGCGTGGCCGCGTGCGTCGCGGCACGAATCTGCAGGTCGCGTACTTCGATCAGTTGCGCGAGGGCCTGTCGCTTGACGCCACGCTGGCCGACACCATCAGCCCCGGCAGCGAATGGGTGGAGATCGGCGGTGCGAAGAAGCACGTGATGAGCTACCTCGGCGACTTCCTGTTCTCGCCCGAGCGCGCCAACGCGCCGGTGCGCACGCTGTCGGGCGGCGAGCGCAACCGCCTGCTGCTCGCACGCCTGTTCGCGCTGCCGGCCAACGTCATCGTGCTCGACGAGCCGACCAACGACCTGGACATCGAGACGCTCGAACTGCTCGAGGCGCTGCTGGCCGACTACGCAGGCACCGCGTTCATCGTCAGCCACGACCGGCGATTCGTCGACAACGTGGTCACGAGCATCGTGGCCTGGGAGGGCGACCCC
>JAOUIM010000363.1 GCA_029884035.1 Aquincola sp.
TTCAGGCGCTCGCGACCGAGCAGCCGACGCAGCCATCGGTGCTCGGCACCGAAGTTCCTCGAGCACCAGAACCAGTCGGTGTCCCAACGCCAGAGCCAGTCGCGGATCGTGAGCGTGTCGTGCGGCCGCTCGCGCAGCGAGTGCCAGTACAGATCGAGATAGGTGTAGTCGCTCGGTATCGGTGCGATGTCGACCCCGCGCGCAACGTTGAGCACCAGATCGTCTACGCCGAACACCACGCCATCCACGAAGTCCACGGTCGCGTCGTCGCAGGCCCGCTCGAGCGCATCGAAGAACGCCGCCGCCGAGCGATGGCGCCTGTGTTCGACCGCGACGAAGCGTTTGACCGGTATCGTGCGAAGAACCAGCCGCAGCGCGTAGCCGAGCGTGCCGTATGAATTGGCCAGCCCGAGGAAGAGATCGCGGTGCACGTTGTCGGGGCGGCAGGTGACGATGCGGCCATCGCCCAGCAGCACGTCGGCCTCGAGCAGCGTGTCGTGCACCAGGCCTTGCCGGAACGAGCTGGCCTCGATGGCTACGCCCGCGACCGCACCACCGGCGGTGATCGTCTTGAGTTGCGGCACCACCGCGGGCATCTGGCCGAGCGCCAGGGTGGCGTCGACCAGCGCTTCGTAGCTGACGAGCCCTTCGACCTCGACCGCGCCCGATTGTGCGTCCACCGCGATCACGTGGTCGAAATCGCGCAGGTCGAGCCGCTGCTTGTGCGCTTCGCGGCGATCACGAAACAGGTTCGACGTGTCCTTGGCCAACCCGATCGGCAGCGTGCCGCCGTCGCGCAGCTGCGCGGCAGCGCGTTCGGCGCGTGCCGCGTGCTCAGTGCGCGTACAGGTGCTCGCGTCCCATCGGGTAGTTGTCGCGCGTGACATTTCCCTTGCTGAAGACGATCTGGAACAGGTGCGTGTAGCCGGTTGGCGAGCGGAACATCTCGGCGCAACCCATCAGGTAGGCGCGCCAGACGCGGCGGAAGCGCTCGTTGAACCTCGCCGGATCGAGGGCCTGGATCTGTGGCCACCGCGCTTCGAAACGGCGCGCCCATTCGTCCAGCGTCGGTGCGTAGTGGCGGCGCAGGTTCTCGATGTCGACCACCTCGAGGCCGGAGCGCTCCATCTCGACCACCACGTCGGCCAATCCCGGGATCCAGCCTCCCGGGAACACATGCTTGCGGATGAACAGTTCCGTGTCGTAGCGGCCGACATGGCCGATGAAGTGCAGCATGCCCAGCCCGCCGGGCTTGAGGAAGTCCGCGTGGGCGCGCACGACTTCGGCCAGCTGGTCGCGCCCGGCGTGTTCGAGCACGCCGATCGACACGACCTTGTCGTACTGCGCATCGACGTCGCGGAAGTCGGCCTCGCGCGCCTGGAGCTGGCCTGCCAGGCCGCGGCGCTCGATCTCGGCATGCAGCCATTGCACCTGCTCGGTCGTGTTGTTCAGACCGACACCGATGGCCCCCGTCGACTGCAGGGCACGGAACATGAAGCCGCCGAAGCCGCAACCGATGTCGATGAAGCGCTCGCCCGCGGCGAGCCGGATCTTGCGGCAGACATGGTCGATCTTGCGCTGCTGCGCCTGCTCGAGCGACGCCGTGCCCGCGGGCCAGTAGGCGCAGGTGTACATCTTCAGCGGCTCGTCGAGCCAGAGCCGGTAGAACGCCTCGGGCAGCCCGTAATGGGCGCGCGCGTTGGCCTTGGCCTGGTCGGGGTCGCGATTGGAATACCTCAATTCGTGCAGCTGGTTTTCCACGCGCCCGATCATGTCGAACTTCGGGTCCAGGTCGACACTCAGCCCCGCGGCGAAGGCCGCGCCGATGTCGCCTTCGACGTCGAGGTCGCCGTCGAAGTACGACTCCAGCAGCCCCATATGGCCGCGCATGGCCGCCGCCAGCAGCGCCGGCTCGCTGCGAAAAGCCAGGGTGAAACGCGGCTCGCCCGCGCCCGCGCGGCATGCGCTCCCATCGGGCAGCCGTACGGCAAAGGCGGTGCCGGCCCGACCAGCGAGCGTGTCGATCACGCGCTGCAGGAAGGTTGGATTCATGGCCGGGATACTGGGCGCATGGGGGGGCGCGAACTTGAGCGCGCGCAACGTCGAACGCCGGCGCGCACCGCAGAGTTCAGTCATGAACGCCCTGCACAAGAAGCCCAGACCGCTGCGTCGCAAAGGTTCGGCCAAGGTGATTCCGGAGGCCAGGCCCATGCCGGAAGGAGCAGTCTTCGAGCGCCCGGATGGCTATTACTGGCTCGCCCCGGATGGCGAGCAGGAGTTCGGGCCTTTCGAGAGCGCCTTGGCGGCACGCGCCGACCGCGACCGTTTCAGCGAGGAGGCACCCGCGGAGGGCGAAACGGTGCAGGAAGCCGAGCGCGAGATCGGCATCGGCGACTGGATCGACGCCGAGACCGGTGATCCGGTCGAGGGCCAGTCGCCGCCGCACCTCGAGGAGCCGTGAGCGCCGCGGCACGGCCGTTTCGGCGCAAGCGCCGCCTGCACCCCGGAGGCTGGACGCGAATGGCTGGGGTTCCACGATGACCGACGCAGCGGTTGCCATCGCTCGCCAGCCGTTCGGCGGACGGCTGGTGGTGCTCGGCCTGGGCTCCATCGGCCAGGCGGTGCTGCCCCTGCTGTTGCGCCACCTGGCCATCGACGCAGCCGACATCGTCACGATCGACGCCGACAGGGCGTTGGCCCGCCATGCCAGGGAGCAGGGCGTGTCGTTCGCGCACGAGCGCGTGACCGCGCACAACCTCGACGCGGTGCTGCGCGCCTGCCTGCGCGCGGGCGACTTCCTTATCAATCTGTCGGTCGACGTCAGCAGCCTGGCGCTGATCGAATGGTGCCGCGATCACGATGTGCTCTACCTAGACACCTGCATCGAGCCTTGGGCGGGCGGCTACGTCGATGGGCGGCTGCCGCCGGCCGCCCGCAGCAACTACGCCTTGCGCGAGGCGGCGCTGGCGTTGCGGCGCGCCGGCGCTCCGACGGCCGTGGTCACGCAAGGGGCGAATCCGGGGCTGGTGTCGCACTTCGTCAAACAGGCGCTGCTCGATGTCGCCCGGGCCAGCGGCGTGCCGGCCGATCCGCCGACGGCTCGCGAGGGCTGGGCGCAACTGGCCCGGACGCTGGGTGTGCGCACGATCCACATCGCCGAGCGCGATACCCAGGTGGGCGCGCGGCGCAAGGCGCAGGGTGAGTTCGTCAACACCTGGTCGGTCGATGGCTTCATCAGCGAGGGCTGCCAACCGGCCGAGCTGGGATGGGGCACGCACGAGCACCAATTCCCGGTCGATGCGCGGCGACACGACAAGGGATCGCGTGCCGCGATCTACCTGCTGCGACCCGGCGCCGCGACGTTGGTGCGCAGCTGGACCCCGCTGGCCGGGCCGCAACACGGGTACCTGATCACGCACGGCGAGGCGATCTCCATCGCCGATGCGCTCACGCTCGGCGACCCGGCAGCGCCCGCCTACCGCCCGACGGTCCACTACGCTTACCACCCGTGCGACGACGCGGTGCTTTCCTTGCTCGAGCTGGCCGAGCGGCAGTGGCGGCCGCAACCGCGCAAGCGCGTGCTCAAGGACGAGATCGAACGCGGGATCGACGAACTCGGCGTCCTGCTGATGGGGCCGGCCCGCGGCGCCTACTGGTTCGGCTCGCAACTGTCGATCGATCAGGCGCGTGCGCTGGCGCCATACAACAGCGCCACCAGCCTGCAGGTGGCCGCCGGCGTGCTGGCCGGTGTGGCGTGGGCGATCCGCCATCCACGGCGCGGCGTGGTCGAACCCGACGAACTGCCGTACGACGAGGTGCTCGCGTTGGCGCGTCCGTACCTCGGCGACGTGGTCGGCGTGTTCACCGACTGGACGCCGCTGCAGGGCCGCGCGATGCTGTTCGAGGAGGACCTCGACCACGTCGACCCCTGGCAGTTCAAGAACTTCCGCGTGACGTGAGCGACGACACGGAATTCCGCATCCTCGCGTTGTCGGGCGGCGGCTATCT
>JAOUIM010000364.1 GCA_029884035.1 Aquincola sp.
GCGCGCGCGCCCGAGCTCCACGGTCAGCTGTACCGGGATGTCGAGGATCATGCTGATGTCGTTGCCCGCGCCGCCGGCGCCGGCGGCGCCGGACGCGAAGTTGGCGAAAGCGGCCGGTGCAACCTGCTCGACCGCGCTGGCCACTTCGGTGCCCGACTTGTTCTCGGCCACCGCGGCGGCCCATTCGCCGGCCATCGGGTCCTGGCCATCGGTGGCGACGGGGGCGGTGCTGTTCTCAGCGGACATAGGCGTCTCCCAACCGGCCTTGGTCGGGGCCGGAGATCAGTCGATCGATCTTGATCGCGTAGCGGTTGTTGGCGGTGCCGTAATGGCAGTCGAAAAGCGGCACGCCGTCGACCCGGGCCTGGATCGCGGGATCCAGATCCAGTTCGATGAAGTCCCCCGGCTTGAAGGCCAGCAACTGCTCGAGCGTCGCCTGCGCCGTGGCGAGATCGGCCACGAGCTCGACCTCGGCGGCCTGGATCTGCGTCTTGAGTAGATCGAGCCAGCGCTCGTCGGGCTCCCCCGCGTCGCCCTGGACCGCGCTATAGAGCACGTCGCGAATCGGCTCGAGGCTCGCGTAGGGGATGCAGAAGTGGATCGCGCCCGAACTCTCGCCGATCTCGAGCGTGAAGCTGGTGGTCACGACGATTTCGCCGGGCATCGCGACGTTGGCGAACTGGGGCTGCATTTCCGAGCGCTGGTACTCGAGCTCGAGCGGGTAGATGCCGTGCCAGGCCTTCGCGAACTCGGTCGTGATCAGCTCGACGAGGCGCCGGATCACGCGCAGCTCGGTCGGGCTGAAATCGCGGCCCTCGATGCGGGTGTGGAACTTGCCGGCCCCGCCGAACAGCGAATCGATCACCGCGAAGACCACACTCGGGTCGCAGACGATGAGCCCCGAGCCGCGCAGCGGCTTGACGCTGACGATGTTGAAGTTGGTCGGCACGACGATCTCGCGCAGGAAGGCGCTGTACTTCTGCGCGCGGACGGCGCCGATCGAGATTTCCGGCGCCTTGCGAATCAGTTTGAACAGGCCGCTGCGGATGTTGCGTGCAAAGCGTTCGTTGACCGTCTCCAGCGTCGGCATGTGCGAGCGCACGAGGCGCTCGGGGTTGGCCAGGTCGACCTCGCGCACGCCGCCCTGAGGCACCTCGTCGGGCTCGGCCTGCTGGCTCTCGCCGGTGATGCCCTGAAGCAGCGCGTCGACTTCGTCTTGCGACAGGATCTGCGGGTTCATCGTGGGCCTGCGCCTTGCCCTATTGGATGATGAAGTTCGAGAAGTGCACCGCGCGGATCGGCACGCCTTCTTCCTCGTCGCCGGCCGCCGGCACGCGCTTGGCGGCCCCCGGCTTGGGCAGCACGATCTCGTAGCCCAATGGCTTGAGTGCCGCGGCACGCAACTCGAGCGCGAGCCGCACCTTGCCGTCGTGCTCCATCAACTCGCTGGCGGTCTTGCTGGCCAGCACGAGCAGGATGTTGTTGCGGATCACGGGCATGTAGGCCTTGAGCAGGTCGCCTGCCTTGGGGTCGGCGAGCTCGAGCGTCATGCCCACCTGGGCATAGCGTTCGGCGTCGCGATCGGCCAGGTTCACGGTGAAGGGATCCAGCGGCGCGAAGGTCGGCGCGTTCTTGACATCGGGCCGGGGGGCCTTGTCGTGTTTGTCGTCGCCATGCGCATCGGCGACGTCGCCGCCTTCCTCGGCGGCAGCCGCCGCAGCGGCGGCCGCGCGCTTCTTCATCACGTACCAGGTGGCGCCCCCGCCGCCGGCAGCCAACACGAGCAGGGCACCGGCGATCATCACCAGCAGCTTCTTCTTCGCGCGCAGGCCCAGCTTGACGGGCGCGGCGTCGGGGGCCTGTTCGTCTTGGGGTGCGGCAGCGGCAGCGGGCATGCGTCGGGGCTCCTGGGTGCGTGCCTTCGGCGCGCGCGAAACGGGTGCGCGCCGGGGCTTGCTTCGTGACGATTATTCGAAGGGCGGGTCGGGACGGATGCCGCGATAAGGGCCCGCTTTCGGCGCCTGCTCCACGCCTTGCCGCGGCCCGCTCAGGCGACCAGGTCGACCAGGCCGCGTCCCGCGGGGCGCAGGGTGTCGGCGCCGCCGGCCGCCCGCTCGTGTGCCGATGTCGTGCGCTCGCCCTGCGGGGGCTGGCGCTCGGGCGACGCTTGCGAGCCTCCGGACTGGCCGTCACGCACGCTGCCGCCGGTCAGCGTCAGGCCGCTGTCGTCGAAGGCCGCAGCCAGCACGGGCAGGCTGGCCTCGAGCACCTGGCGGGTGGCAGCCATGTCGGCGCCGAAGTCGACCCTGGCCTCGCGGCCCTCGAGCACGATGCGTACCGTCACCGGGCCCATCTCGGTTGGATTGAGCTGGATCTGTGCTCGCGAGACACCTTCCTGGACCAGCCAGCGAACCTGGGTGGCCAGCGCCGGCGCGAACGACGGGCTGTCGATCGGCGGGCTCACGTGGCTGTGCACGAGCGCCGCGGCGTTCTGCGCGGAGGCGGCCAAGCCCAGCCCCGGTGGCGTGGCGCCTGCCATGGCGGCGCCTGGCATCGTCGGCGTGAGGGGCTCGCCGTCGGGCGCGCGCGCGAACGATTCGCGGACCGCGTGGGCTGCCATGGCGAGCGCTCGCGCATCGGCAGCGTCGTGGCGGTCCGCCACGGCACCGGGCGGCTCGGCGCTTGCCGCGGTGATCGGTGCGGTGTCAGGAGGATCGGTCCGGGCCGCGGCATCGGTGCGATCGATCGTACCCCTGTGCGCTGCGCGTGCCGTGATGGCCGGCTCGCCGAGGGTGGCCTTGGCCGTGTCGATGGCGGAGTCATCGACCCCCTCAGCCGCCGCCTGCGACACGCCGTCGATGGGTGGCGCCGCTGCGCGCGCGGCGCTGGCGCTCGGGGGCACCCAGCCGGGCAGCAGGCTGTCGAGCGTCGGCGCTCCGTCCTTCGCACCGCCGGCCGGACACGCGTGGTCCGCGTCCTGCACGTCGGCCGCAGGGTCGGATTCTGCGCAGGCCACCGCGCCGGCCGGCCCCGCGCGCGCGTGCGAGCGCGTGGAGGCGTCGGCATCGCGGGCCGGGCGCTGGCCACGCGTCGCGCCCCGTGTCTTGCGCGTCGCCTGGTCATCGGAAGACTTCGGCGCAGCGTCGGCCTCGCCCGCATCGGCCGGGCTCGCACGCTCCTCGCCCGCGCGCTCCTCGCGTGCACGGGCGGCACTTGGCCTGGAGCCTCGCGCCTCGGCGGTGCGCGCATCGGCCAGACGTGCGTCGGCGGCGCGCGCGTCGCCCAGCATGTCGGCAAAACGCGAAGGCGCGACGGCGCCTTCGGGGGGCGGCGCGGCACCCTGTGCGGCAGGCGGCAGGGCAGGCGTCGTCAGGGCGTTCATCGCGGCCATCGGGTTCATGTCTGGGTTCCTTCGAAGTCGAGAGCGCCGCGGCGGCCGCGTTGCATCCGCAGCGCCAGTTCGTCGGTCGTGCGTTGTTCGCGCCGGTCGGCGCCGAGTTTCAGTTCGGCCTGGCGTCGCTCGATCAGCTTGCGCACCGAGGCCACGCGCAGTTCGTGAGCGGCGAGCGTGTCGTTGGCGCGCGCCAGTGCGTGATCGGCCACCGTGACTGCCTGGCCCTGCTGCGCGATCGCCATTTCCAGGCGGTCGGCGAACTGGCGGTAGCAACGCACGATGTCGAGTGCCGCGCCCCGCTCGTAGAACTGCGCATTCCAGCGCTGCTGGTAGTCGTCGCGGTAGGCGGCGAGCTCCAGTGCCTGGGCGCGCATCGCGTCGCGCCGCACGCGCGCCTGGTTGAACGCCGAGAGCGCGACATTGCGCTGCGCTTCGGCGTGTTCGAGCAGCATGGTCAGCGTGTCCATCGCGCGAGCTTCAGGCGCTCAGGCTGTCGGCCAGCTGCTGCAGGCTCGACGCGAGGTCGGCGCGTTCGTGCATGTCCTGCTGCAGCAGGTGCATCAGCGCGTCGCGCGCGCGCACCGCGGCATCGAGGGCGGCGTCGTGGCCGGG
>JAOUIM010000365.1 GCA_029884035.1 Aquincola sp.
GCTGCGGCGGGCCGAGGCAGCGTGCGTCCATGTGGTCGCACTCGAATGAACGAGGCTGTCGTCCACGTCCATCCCGCGGGCGCTCTGATCGCCCTCGTGGGCAACCCGAACTGCGGCAAAACGGCCTTGTTCAACCTGCTCACCGGCAGCCGGCAGAAGGTGGCCAATTACGCAGGGGTCACCGTCGAACGCAAGGAAGGCCGGCTGCGCGACGCGGGCGGCGCACGCGCTGCGCGGGTACTCGACCTGCCCGGTGCCTACAGCCTGTACCCCCGCTCGCCAGAGGAGAGGGTCACGGCCAGCGTGCTCGCCGGCCGTGCGCTCGGCGAGAAGCGGCCCGATCTCGTGGTGTGCGTGGTCGACGCGACCAATCTGCGGCGCAACCTGCGGCTGGTGTTCGCCGTGATGCGCCAGGGCCTGCCGGTGGTGGTCGCGTTGAACATGGCCGACGTCGCCGAGAGGCGCGGCCTGCGCGTGGACCTGCCGGCCCTGGCCGAGATCCTGGGCGTGCCGGTCGTATCCACCGTGGGCGTGCAACGCGGAGGCGATGCGGCGTTGCGCGAACTGATCGCCGACCGGTCGCGCTGGCCCACCCAGCCTCAGGTGCCACACGACGCCTCACAGGACGACGCGCGCATTCGCAGTCTGCTCGACACGCTCGGCCTGTCCGCGCTACGACCCGACCCTGCGACCGAGCGCATCGACCGTGTGGTGCTGCACCCGGTGGCCGGCCCGCTGCTGCTGGCTGCGCTGCTCTTCTTCGTGTTCCAGGCGGTGTTCGCGTGGGCGCGGGTGCCGATGGAGGCGATCCAGGCCGCCACCGGCGCACTCGCGCAGGCGATCGGCGGCGTGCTGCCCGATGCAGGCGCGTGGCGCTGGCTGAACAGCCTCGTCACCGACGGCCTGATCGCCGGCCTGGGTGGCGTCCTCGTGTTCCTGCCTCAGATCCTGATCCTGTTCTTCTTCATCCTCGTCCTCGAGGAATCGGGCTACCTGCCACGTGCGGCGTTCCTGCTCGACCGGCTGATGGGCGGCGTGGGACTGTCGGGGCGCTCGTTCATTCCGCTGCTGTCGAGCTTTGCCTGCGCGATCCCCGGCATCATGGCCACGCGGACCATCAGCGACCCGCGCGATCGTCTCGTCACGATGCTGATCGCGCCGCTGATGACCTGTTCGGCCCGCTTGCCCGTGTACACCCTGCTCATCGGTGCCTTCGTGCCCGCTCGGAGCGTGGCCGGCGGGCTCGGCCTGCAAGGCGTCGTGCTGTTCGTCCTGTACGTGGCCGGCATCGCTGGCGCGTTCGCGGTGGCCTGGGTACTCAAGCAATTCACCACGCGCGGCGAAGTGCGCATGCTGATGATGGAGTTGCCGGCATACCACTGGCCGGCGCTGCGCCATGTGGCCATCGGCCTCGCCCAGCGTGCACACATCTTCCTGCGCCGCGTCGGCGGCGTGATCCTCACGCTCACGCTGGTGCTGTGGTTGCTCGCCAGTTTCCCGGCGCCGCCGCCCGGCGCCAGCGGTGCACCGATCGAATACAGCATGGCAGGCATGCTGGGTCGGGCGCTCGCGCACGTATTCGAGCCGCTCGGCTTCAACTGGCAGATCAGCGTCGCCCTGGTGCCGGGCCTGGCGGCGCGAGAGGTCGTGGTGTCGTCGCTGGCCACCGTGTACGCGCTGGGCGGCGAGAATGCCGCAGGCGCACTCGCCCACGTGATCACACAGGGCTGGCAGCCAGCCACGGCTTACGCGCTGCTGGCCTGGTTCGTGTTCGCGCCTCAGTGCCTGTCCACGCTCGCCGCGGTGCGCAGGGAGACCGGCGGCTGGCGCGTCCCCACGCTGGTGGCGGCGTACCTGTTCGCGCTCGCCTACGCCGCCGCCTTCATCACCTACCGCGCCGCGCTGGCCCTCGGGTAGCGCTCCCGCCTACTCGTGGCGCAGCGCCTCGATCGGATCGAGCCGCGCCGCGCGGCGCGCCGGGAAGTAGCCGAACACCACGCCGATCAGCGCCGAGAACGCAAACGAAATCAGATTGATCGACGGATCGAACAGCAGCGGCACGCTCATCAGCGCCGCCAGCGCGGTCGAGGCCGCCGCGGCCAGCACGAGCCCAATCAGCCCTCCGATCGACGCCAGCACCACCGCCTCGATCAGGAACTGCAGCAGCACCTCGTGCTCCAGCGCGCCGATCGCCAGACGCACACCGATCTCGCGCGTTCGCTCGGTCACGCTGACCAGCATGATGTTCATGATGCCGATGCCGCCGACCAGCAGGCTCACGGCCGCCACCGCACCCAGCAGCATCGTCATCACGCGGGTGGTGCCCGACAGGGTCTCGGCGATCTGCCGCGTGTCGAGCACGTTGAAGTTGTTGTCCTCGGCATCCGACAGCTTTCGCCGCTCGCGCAACAGCTGCTCGATCTGACGTTGCACGCGCGTGGTGTCGGCACCATCGGCCACCGACACCAGCAAGGTGTTCACGTTGGTGTTGCCGACCAGTCGCCGCTGCACCGTGGCCAGCGGCAGGATCACGCTGTCGTCCTGGTCCTGTCCCATCGCCGCCTGGCCCTTCGAGGCGAGCAGGCCGATGACCTGGCACGAGAATCGCGCGACGCGCAGCTGCGCACCTAGGGGGTCGGTGCTGCCGAACAGTTCGCGCCGCACCGTCGCGCCGATCACGCAAACCGACGCGCCGCCCTTGACCTCGCCCTCGTTGAAGACGCGGCCCGATGCCAGCGTCCAGTTGTTGGTGGTGAAGTAGGCCTCGGTCGTGCCGGTGACCACGGTGGCCCAGTTGCGCGCGCCCCAGACCACGGTCGCACCGCGGTTCACCGACGGCGCCACCGCGCGGATGCCCGCGACCTGCGCTGCAATGGCCGCGGCGTCGGCGTCCTTGAACGGCGGCGCGCCCCCCGCATCGCGGATCGGCCCCTGGCGCTGGCCGGGCCTGACCATCAACAGGTTGCTGCCCAGGCTGGAGATCTGGTCGGACACCGCGCGCGTGGCGCCGTTGCCGACCGTGACCATCGTGATCACCGCCGCGACGCCGATCACGATGCCCAGGATCGTCAGGAACGAGCGCATCAGGTTGCGCCGGATCTCGCGCAACGCCAGCAGCAGCGTGTTCCACCACATCAGGCCGACTCCGGCACGGCGACGCGCGTGCCGTCGACCCGATCGCTCTCGACGCGGCCGTCGACGAAGCGCACCACGCGCCGCGCGAAGGCCGCCATCTCGGTCTCGTGCGTGACCATCACGATCGTGATGCCGCGCTCGACGTTGAGCTTGACCAGCAACTCCATGATCTCGCGGCTGCGCTGCGTGTCGAGGTTGCCGGTCGGCTCGTCGGCGAGCAGCACGGTGGGGCGCGTGACCAGCGCGCGTGCGATCGCCACGCGCTGCTGCTGACCGCCCGACAGTTCGGCCGGCGTGTGCGATTCGCGCCCCTGCAGTCCGACCAGCGCGAGCGCCTCGCGCGCCGCGCCGTGTCGCTGCGCCGCGCCCTCGCCGCGGTAAAGCAGCGGCAGCTCGACGTTCTCCTGCGCGCTGGTGCGCGGCAGCAGGTTGAAGCCCTGGAAAACGAAGCCGAGGTAACGCCGCCGCAGCAGCGCGCGCTGGTCGCGCGTGAGGCTTTGGACCGGCACACCTTTGAACTGGTACTCGCCGCTGGTCGGCGTGTCGAGGCAGCCGATGATGTTCATCGCGGTGGACTTGCCGGAGCCGCTCGGGCCCATGATGGCCACGAAATCGCCGCCGTCGATTGCAAGATCCACACCGTCGAGTGCGCGCACCTCCGTCTCGCCGTGGCCATACAGCTTGCGCACGCCGGCCAGGCGGATCAGCGGTGCGGTGCCTGCAGTCATTTCGCCGCCGCGCGCGTCTGGTCGACGATGACGGCCATGCCCGCTTGCAGCGCCTCGCTGCTGACTTCGGTCATGCGGCCGTCGCTGGCACCGGTGGCCACCGCGACCGCGACCGGCTTTCCGTCCTGCAGCACCCAGATCC
>JAOUIM010000028.1 GCA_029884035.1 Aquincola sp.
CGCGCGGCCTGCTGCCGGTGCGCACGAGTTCGGGGCATTGGATCGCCGATGCGCGCTTCGCTTCGGCGGTCGACGACTTCCTGGCGCGCGAAGGCGCCGGCGTCGACGCCTACCTGGACGAGTTGAACGAGCGCAGCCCGCTCAGGCGCGGCTGAACGGGCCGCTCAGCGGTGCTTGGCCGCCCACGCGGCCATCCCGTCGCGCACTTCCTTCTTCGCCGCCTCGGGCCCCTGCCAGCCCAGCACCTTGACCCACTTGCCTTCCTCGAGGTCCTTGTAGTGCTCGAAGAAGTGCTGGATCGTCTTCAGCCGCGCCGGGTTCAGGTCCTCGTGTGTCTTCCACTGCGAGTAGATTGGCAGCAGCTTGTCGGTGGGCACAGCCAGCAACTTGCTGTCGCCGCCGGCCTCGTCTTCCATCTTGAGGATGCCCAGCGGCCGGCAGGCACACACCACGCCAGGAATCAGCGGCACCGGCGTGATCACCAGCACGTCAACCGGGTCGCCATCGTCGGCCAGCGTCTGTGGGATGTAGCCGTAGTTGCATGGATAGTGCATTGCCGTGCCCATGAAGCGATCGACGAACAGGGCGCCACTGTCCTCGTCGACCTCGTACTTGATCGGGTCGGCGTTCATCGGGATCTCGATGATCACGTGGAACTCCTCGGGCGCCTTCGGGCCAGGGGTCACGTTGTGCAGGCTCATGCGCGGGGCTCTCGTTCAGGGATTACCCCGATTCTAGGCGCGGGCCTTGCCGCCGCCTGACGTTGCGCCGCGCAAACAACGGGGCGATCGAGTCAGCCGCGTCCGTTAGCATTCCGGGTTGTTCGGGGTCCGAAGGGGCCCAATGAGTTCATCGAAGACTTCCAGGAGGACCCCTCATGTCGACCACGATGGCGCTCTACTTTGCGCTGGCTTGCGGTGTCGCCGCAGTGCTGTACGGCTTCTTCCAGCGCAGCTGGATCCTGAGGCAGGACGCGGGCAATGCCCGCATGCAGGAGATCGCGGGCGCGGTGCAGCAAGGCGCTGCGGCCTACCTGGCGCGGCAGTACAAGACGATTGCCATCGTCGGCGTCGTGCTGGCGATCCTGATCGCGGTGTTCCTCGACGGCACCACCGCCGCGGGCTTCGTGCTCGGCGCCGTGCTCTCGGGCGCCTGCGGTTTCATCGGCATGAACGTCTCGGTGCGCGCCAACGTGCGCACCGCGCAGGCCGCCACCAAGGGCATCGGCCCGGCGCTGGACGTCGCCTTCAAGGGCGGCGCGATCACCGGCATGCTGGTCGTCGGCCTGGGCCTGCTGGGCGTGGGCATCTTCTTCTGGTTCACCGTGCTCAACGGTCAGTGGACCCCGGACAAGAGCCTGGCGTCGGTCCTCAAGCCGATGCTCGGCTTCGCCTTCGGCGCCTCGCTGATCTCGATCTTCGCGCGCCTGGGCGGCGGCATCTTCACCAAGGGCGCCGACGTCGGTGCCGACCTGGTGGGCAAGGTCGAGGCCGGCATCCCCGAGGACGATCCGCGCAACCCGGCGGTGATCGCCGACAACGTGGGCGACAACGTCGGCGACTGCGCCGGCATGGCTGCCGACCTGTTCGAGACCTATGCGGTGACGCTGATCGCCACCATGGCGCTGGGCGCCCTCGTGGTGCCCGCGGCTGCGATCCAGGCCGTGATGTACCCGCTGATGCTGGGCGGCGTATCGATCATCGCCTCGATCATCGGATGCAGCTTCGTCAAGGCCAGCCCCGGCATGAAGAACGTGATGCCTGCGCTCTACAAGGGTCTGGCCGTCTCGGGCTTGCTGTCGCTCATCGCCTTCTACTTCGTCACCGTCGCGGTGATCCCGGGCGATGCGCTCGGTGCCGGCACCCACATGAAGCTGTTCGGCGCCTGCGCCGTCGGCCTGGTGCTGACTGCTGCGATGGTCTGGATCACCGAGTTCTACACCGGCACGCAGTACGGCCCGGTGCGCCACATCGCCGAAGCCTCGACCACCGGCCATGGCACCAACATCATCGCCGGCCTGGGCGTGTCGATGCGCTCGACCGCGTGGCCGGTTCTGTTCGTCTGCATTGCCATCACGGTGTCCTACTACCTGGCTGGCCTGTACGGCATCGCGGTGGCCGCCACCTCGATGCTGAGCATGGCCGGCATCGTCGTCGCACTCGACGCCTACGGCCCGATCACCGACAACGCGGGCGGCATCGCCGAGATGGCCGAGTTGCCCAAGAGCGTGCGCGACGTGACCGACCCGCTCGACGCGGTGGGCAACACCACCAAGGCCGTGACGAAGGGCTACGCCATCGGCTCGGCCGGCCTGGCGGCGCTCGTGCTGTTTGCCGACTACACCCACTCTCTCGAAAGCCGCGGCATCGTCACCAGCTTCGACCTGAGCGACCCCAAGGTGATCGTGGGCCTGTTCATCGGCGGCCTGATTCCTTACCTCTTCGGTGCGATGGCGATGGAAGCCGTCGGCCGTGCCGCCGGCTCGGTGGTGATCGAGGTGCGCCGCCAGTTCAAGGAGATCAAGGGCATCATGGAGGGCACCGCCAAGCCCGAGTACGGCACCGCGGTCGACATGCTGACCAAGGCGGCGATCAAGGAAATGATGATCCCGTCGCTGTTGCCGGTCATCGTGCCCGTCCTGGTCGGCCTTCTGCTCGGCCCGGCGGCGCTGGGCGGCCTGCTGATGGGCACCATCGTGACCGGGCTGTTCGTCGCCATCTCGATGTGCACCGGTGGTGGCGCCTGGGACAACGCCAAGAAGTACATCGAGGACGGCCACCATGGCGGCAAGGGCAGCGAAGCACACAAGGCTGCGGTCACCGGTGACACCGTCGGTGACCCCTACAAGGACACCGCAGGCCCGGCCGTCAACCCCCTGATCAAGATCATCAACATCGTCGCCCTGCTGATCGTGCCGCTGTTGCCGGCGGGCGCAGGCGCGCACAAGGCGGCGCCGACGGCCGCGGCCGTCGTGGCGCCAGCGGCAGCACCCGCACCGGCATCTGCCGCATCGAACTGAACGCCTGATGGCGTCGCTCAAAGGGCCGGCCTCGACCGGCCCTTTTTCTTTCACGGGAGACCGATCGTGAGCTCGAACCGCCTCAATCCGCTCGACGCCTCGTGGCTGTATACCGAGTCGCGCGAGACGCCGATGCACGTCGGCGCGCTGATGCCCTTCAAGCTGCCCGCCCGCGCGCCGAAGGACTTCATGCGGCAGCTGATGTCCGAGCTGCGCCGGCACCGCCAATTCGCGCCGCCGTGGAACCGGCGCCTCGCGTCCTCGATCCTGAAGAACCCGGTCCACCGCTGGGTCGAGGACCCGAACATCGACCTCGAAGCCCACTTGCGTCACACCGCCCTGCCCTGGCCCGGCGGCGAACGCGAACTGGGCGAACTGGTCGGGCGCCTTCACAGCCAACCGCTCGATCTGTCGCGTCCGCCTTGGGAGTGCACCCTGATCGAGGGGCTCGACGGCGGCCGCTTCGCGTTCTTCATCAAGATGCACCACTCGTTGATCGATGGTGTGTCCGGCATGAAGCTGCTGCAGCGAGCGTTGCCCACCGAGGTCGACAAGAGTCTGGCCTCGCCACCGTTCTGGTCGGTGGGGCTCACCGCGACCGGCACGCCCCGCAAGGCCGCGAAACCCAGGCCCGAACGCGACACCACCGTCGCCAGCTTTGCCAATGCAGCCAACGTCGCGATCGAAGCCCTGCTTGGCCAGGTCGGCACCGTGCCGCAACTGCTGCTGGCCTTCGGCAAGATGATGCGCGTGGCCGGCGAGCGTGACGACAACCTGCGCATGCCGTTTGGCGCGCCGGCCTCCGTCCTCAACGGCCGCGTGCGAGGAAAACGGCGGTTCGCGACCCAGGCGATCGCGATGGACCGCATTCGCGCGCTCGCCGCCGCGGCCGGCTGCACGATCAACGACCTCGTGCTGGCCACCTGCGGCGGGGCGCTGCGGCGCTTCCTCGAGGACAGCGGCGACCTGCCCGACACCCCACTCACCGCGGGTATCCCCGTGTCGGTGCGTCCGAAGGACGACGAGGACACCGGCAACGCGATCACCTTCATCATCGCCACGCTGGGCACCGACATCGAGGATCCACTCGAGCGGCTCGCCGCGATCCGCGCCTCGGTACAGTCGGCCAAGGCCCACGTCCAGAGCCTGCCGCGCCAGGCAATGATGCAGTACACGGTGACGTTGATGGCGCCGACGATCCTGTCGCTGCTGACAGGACTGTCCGGGCGCACGCGCCCGGTATTCAACGTCACGATCTCCAACGTGCCCGGGCCCGACAAGCCGCTGTACTTCCGAGGCGCCGAACTGCTCGGCACCTTTCCGGCGTCGATCGTCACTCACGGCCAGGCGCTGAACATCACATGCCACAGCTACGCGGGCACGATGGACTTCGGCTTCACCGGCTGCCACGAGAATCTGCCGCACATGCAACGCATCGCGGTCTACACGGGCGAGGCCTTCGATGAGCTTGAGCGCCTGATCCTCAAGCCGAAGACGAAGAAGGGACAGCCAAGAAGAACGGCCCCGCGCAAGGCAAGGGGCCGTTGATCAGTGGATTCTGGGGTGGCTGATGGGACTCGAACCCACGACGACCAGAATCACAATCTGGGACTCTACCAACTGAGCTACAGCCACCGTCGAGGGCGCAAGTATAGCGAGCGTACTCAGTTGGAACCGGGCGCGGAAGCCGGCAACGCGGCCGCAGCTGCGTCGTCCACCTGGGCCTTGTAGCGTCTTTCGAGCGCCTTGAGGTAGGCCTGCGTCTCGGCCGCGGCCCAGGCCTGCGTCACGCGAGGCAGCAGCGCGGCGTACTCGGGCGATGCAGGGTCCTTGGGCTTGACCGCTGCCACTCGCAGCACCGCATAACCGGTATCACCGAGGTCGATCCCTGTCCAAGAAGGCAATTTGGCCGGGTCGGCACGCAATGCAGCCTCGACCACCGCGCGGGGCTGGCCCTGCGCGTCACCTCGCGATACCAGGATCGGCGCTGGCAGGCCCGTCTTGTCGTCTGCGGCACGCGCAGCGGCGAGCTTGGCCTCGCCGGCCTGCCTGGCACGCGCGGCCGCCTGCTTGGTGATCACGCGCTCGCGCACCTGGGCCTGCACCTCGGACAATGGCATCACGCGCGCGGCCTGGTACTGCACCACGCGTGCCGAGACGAGCTGGTTGGCGCCGATCTCGATTGCCTCGGTGTTGAGCTTGTTCTTGATCGCGTCGCTGGCAAACGCCGCCTCGAGCAGCTTGGGCGAGGCCAGCACGCCGCTGGCACCGGGCTGCGGCGTGCGCTGCACCGTCGCGGTCAGCTTCTTCAGGCCGAATTTCGCCGCGACCGGGTCCAAGCTGTCGCCCTGCGCGTTGACCAGGTTGGTGAACTGCTCGGCTTCCTTCGCGAAGCGCTCGGCGGCCAGCTGCTTCTTCACCTCGGCCTCGATTTCGGCACGAACCTGCTCGAACGGCTTCCTGTCGCCGCCTCGCACCGCGTCGAGCCGGATGATGTGGTAGCCGAAGTCGGTTTCGACGACGTTGCTGATCTCGCCGGGCTTCATCGCGTAGGCGGCGTCTTCGAAGGGTTTGACCATCGCGCCACGCGCGAAGAAATCGAGATCGCCGCCTCGCTCGGCCGAGCCCGGGTCGTCGGAGTTCTTTTTCGCGAGGTCGGCAAAGGCGGCCGGATTCTTGCGCAGTTCGGCGAGCAGGGCCTCGGCTTTCGCCTTCGCCTTCTGTCGCTCATCGGCAGGCGCGTCCTTGGGCGCCTTGACGAGGATGTGGCTCGCGCGCCGCTCTTCGGCAACGGTATAGCGCGCCGCATTCTCCTGGTAGTACTTGCGCAGGTCCTCCTCGGTGGCGGTGACCTGCGCTTTGAGCGCATCGATGTCGAGCACCACGTAGTCGATCGTCGCCTGCTCGGGCGCTCGGAATTCGGCTTCGTTGGCCTGGTGGAAAGCGGCCAGTTCCGCGTCGGTCGGCGAGAGCCCGGCGCGTTGGTCCTTGGCGTCGAAACGCAACACCTGCACCTCGCGCTGCTGCAACAGCGCATCGAGCGCCGCCCGTCCCGACGCGGCCGCCGGCGTCGCGCTGCCTTCGATGCCGCCGAGCACCTGGCGCAACGCCAGGTCCTGGCGCAGGCCAGCCTCAAACGCTTCGGTGCTGCGACCCTGCGACTCGACCATCACCTTGTAGGCCGCCACATCGAAGCTGCCGTCCGGACGCTTGAGCGCGGCCAGCTGAGGGATGCTCCGCAGCTCGCGCATCAGGCGCTCGTCGCTCACCGACAGGTGTGCTCGCGCCGTCGCGGCAAACAGCACGCGCTCGCGCACGATCTGATCGAGCGTCTCGCGCCGCGCCTGCGGCGAATCGAAGAGCTTGACGTCGATGTCGGGTGCCTGGTTGCGCATCTGTTCGACCTGGCGCCGATGGGCCGCGTCCCATTCCGCACGCGTGACCTTCTGACCATCGACCCGCGCGACCGCCGCAGTGCTCGCGTCGTTGTAGCGGCTGTAGCCCTGGACCCCGAAGAACACGAACGACGGAAAGATCAGAAGCACCAGCACAAAGAAGAGCAGCCGGTTGTGGGTGCGGACGAACTCGAACATGGAACCAGACCTCGTTGTCGCGGCGCGAAGCGATCACGGCCGCAGGAAGCGGCCGTGACAGAGCGTGCAGCATTCTAGCCGAGCATCGCGGGCACACGATGGTGGGTGCTGACGGGTTCGAACCGCCGACCTACGCCTTGTAAGGGCGCCGCTCTACCAACTGAGCTAAGCACCCGCGCGCGTCCCCGTCTTCGCAAGCGGGGCGCACAGCGAGAAGTTCTACATCGCGTCCTTGAGTGCCTTACCGGGGCGAAACTTCGGCACCTTGGCAGCCTTGATCTTGATGGCCGCGCCAGTGCGCGGATTGCGACCGCTGCGCGCCGCGCGCTTGCTGACGGCAAAGGTGCCGAAACCGACCAGCGACACGCTGTTGCCCTTCTTCAGCGTGGTCTTCACACCGCCGACGAACGCTTCCAATGCGCGCGTGGCCGCAGCTTTGGAGATGTCGGCCTGCTTGGCGATGTGCTCGATCATGTCGGTCTTGTTCACGTGGGGGTCCCCTCGAAACGGATCGGTTTGCGCCTTGCGGCGGCCTTCGCGATGTTGTGTGCCTAGCTGCATCGGCGCGTCGCGCGCGCCGGCCCAGTGACAGAGTGATTACAGCCTCCGCACTTCTCAGTGTCAAGGCGAAGCAATCCCAGGGGCACGATTGTAGGCCGCCCCGTGTCCGGCCTCATTGCAGCGCTTCGGTGACGGCACGGCCGACGTCGCCCGTGCTGGCGCGTCCCCCCAGATCGGGCGTACGCGGCGCGCCCGAGGCCGGGTCGAGCACGGCCTCGATCGCAGCAACGACGCCGTCGTGCGCATCACGGTAGCCGAGAAAATCGAGCATCATCGCGGCAGACCAGATCTGCCCGATTGGGTTGGCAACGCCCTTGCCGGCGATATCGGGGGCCGAGCCATGCACGGGCTCGAACAAGCTGGGCCACTCGCGCGTGGGGTTCAGGTTCGCCGACGGTGCAATTCCGATCGTTCCTGTGCATGCCGGCCCCAGATCCGACAGGATGTCACCGAACAGGTTGCTCGCCACGACGACATCGAACTGCTGCGGGCGCTGCACGAAGTGCGCAGTCAGAATGTCGATGTGGAAACGGTCGACGGTGACGGCCGGATACGCTTTGGCCATCTCTGCGACCCGCTCGTCCCAGTAGGGCATCGTGATCGAGATGCCGTTGCTTTTGGTGGCCGACGTCAGCTTGCGGCGCGGCCGCTTCATCGCCACCTCGAACGCGAACTTGAGCACCCGGTCTACCCCCGTGCGCGACATAACGGTCTCCTGGACCACGATCTCGCGCGGCGTGCCCTCGTACATGCGCCCGCCGATGCTCGAGTACTCGCCCTCGGTGTTCTCGCGCACGATCAGCATGTCGATCGCGCCGGGCCCGAGCGGTTCGCCTTCGCGATCCACCAAGGGGGAACGCACGCCAGGCATCAGGCGGGCGGGGCGCAGGTTCACGTACTGGTCGAACTCGCGCCGGAACTTGAGCAGTGATCCCCACAGCGAGACGTGGTCGGGAACCGTCGCCGGCCAGCCCACCGCCCCGAAGAAGATCGTGTCGAAACGCCCGAGCAGGTCTTTCCAACCCTCGGGCAGCATGGCCCCGTGGCGCGCGTAGTACTCGCAGTTGCCGAAGTCGAACGATTCCACTTCGAGCGCGATGCCGAAGCGGCGCGCCGCCGCGTCGAGCACGCGCAAGCCCTCGGGCATGACCTCCTGGCCGATGCCGTCGCCGGCGATGACGGCGATGCGATGCGTACTCATCGGGTGTCTCCTTCGAAGAAAGTGAGTGCCTCGGACAGCAGCGCTTGGGGCGCTTCCTCGGCGATGTAGTGGCCGCAGTCGAGCGCGCAGCCGCTTACCGCGTCGGCCGCGGCGCGCCATTGCGCCATCACGTCGAAACACCGAGCAACCACGCCCCGCGCACCCCACAGCACACGCGTCGGCGTGGCGATGCGCCGTCCCGCGGCACGCTCGTGCGCGAGCACATCGAAACGGCCGAAGCCGAGCCCCTGAATCAGCCCGAGCATGTCGCGCGCCATCGTGCGCTTGCTGTATGCCGTGTGGTCGACATCGTCGGCGACCCGCTCGGAGTCTCCGTAGCCTCGCAGGTCGGCCATCACGACTCTGAAGCGCGCCGCCAGTGCCGGCGCCACGCGATGCCACATCGCGTGCGTCTGCGGATGGCCGTGCAGCAGCAGCAATGGCGGTCCCTGGCCTCCCCGCCGCGCATGGATGCGCACACCATGTGGCTTGAGGTCGAACCGTTCGAAGCCCGAGAACATGGCGCGATTGTCGCGGCTTTGCCGGCAGTGCTGGGGCTCAGCCGCGTGAGCGCACGACCAGCGCGACACCCACGGCGGTAACGGCGATCCCGGCGAGAACCTGCGCGGAGAGTGGCTCGCCGAACAACCACCACGCGAGGAGTGACGCGCATGGCGGCACCATGTAGAGGAGACTGGTCACCTTGGCTGCGGCGCCGCGCTGGATCAGCAGGTACAGCATGGAACTGCCGCCCAGCGTCAGCACCAGCACCGACCAGGCCATTGCGCCCACCAACTGAGGATGCATCTGCCACGCGCCGCCTTCGAGCACGGCCAACGGCGCGGTCACGAGCAGCGCCGCGCCGAGCTGGATCGCGTTGGCGGTACGCACGTCGCAGGGCTTGACGAATCGCTTCTGATAGAGGGTGCCGACGGTGATCGACAGCAGCGCGAATACCGCCAGCCCGAAGTTGAACGCCGTGACCTCACCGACGCCGACCTTGTGCCCTACCACCAGCAGCAGGCCACCCAGGCCGAGCAGCAGGCCGAGCCACTGGCGTCGCGAGATCGCGCGGGTGCCGCCGGGCAGCGACAGCCAGATCGCCGTCAGCACCGGCTGCAGCCCGATGATCAGCGCGACCGTGCCGGCGCCGATTCCGGCCTTGACCGCGGCCCACACGCCGCCCAGGTAGCCCGCATGCATTAGCGCGCCGGTGACCGCGAGATGCAGCCACTGAGCCCGCCCCACCGGCCAGGCTGCGCGGGCGATCGTGATCCAGGCGCCGAATGCGGCGACCGACAGGGCATAACGCAGGGTCAGGAAGCCGAGCGGCGGCGCGTGCGGCATGCCGTAGCGAGCCACGACAAAACCCGTGCTCCAGACCAGCACGAAGACGGCCGGCATGGCGGCGAGCAGCGTGGCGCGTCGCGCGGCGGGATCGGCCGCGCTCATCGGACCTTGGCGCGGATTTCCGGCAGGGCCTTCTGCAGGTAATACACCATCGACCAGATCGTCAGCACGGCGGCAATCCAGATCAGAACCGTGCCCCAGCGCAGGGTGTCGATGACACCGAACAAAGAACCATGAAACAGCAGGAACGGGATCGCGACCATCTGCGTCGCGGTCTTGATCTTGCCCAACATGTGCACCGCAACGCTGCGCGATGCGCCGATCTGCGCCATCCACTCGCGCAGCGCAGAGATCGCGATCTCGCGACCGATGATGATGAAGGCCGCGATCGCATCGATCCGCCTGAGCGACAGCAGAACCAGCAGTGCGGCGCAGATCAGGAACTTGTCGGCCACCGGGTCGAGGAAAGCGCCGAACGACGAAGTCTGGTTCAACCGCCGTGCCAGCCATCCATCGGCCCAGTCGGTAATCGCCACGGCGACGAACAGCACGGTGGCGATCAGGTTCTGCATCGCAGGCGCCGCCGGCAGGTAGAACACGCCGATGATCAGCGGGATCGCGACGATGCGCGCCCAGGTCAACAGCGTCGGCAGATTGAAGAACATGCCCCGATCGTAGCCGCTCGGGGCCGCTTCACCCTTACAGATCGAGTGCGCGGGGCTTGAATTTGCGGTCGTCGCGGAAGAGGAAGACCTCGCTGAACTTCCAGGGCCGCGGCAGGTGCGACACGTCGCCGTAAGGCGCAGCGCGGTTGACCGCGTCGATCGCGATGCGCACCGTGTCGCCGGCCTGGCTGGGCTCGCGCTGGACCCTGACGCGGCGCACCGACCCGTCGCCGTTGAGCTCGACCTCGAGGACCGGGATCGCGAGCAGCGGCTCCGGCACGACGCCGGTGTAGGTCTTGTCGGGATTGGCCTCGACCATGCGCCGTCCCGCATGGACTCGGAACTCGTCCCAGTTGCGATAGCGCGCACTCGACATCGCTGGCGCGGACCGAGCCGAAGCTCCCGTCGCGGAAGGCGCAGGCGACGAGGGTCCTCGCGGCGCGGAACAGGCCGCGAGTGCACTCAGCACGACGAGCGCCCCCAGCCTTCCCACAATCGCGGTCGAGCCGGCCGGAGCGGACGAAGGGCGTTTTCGCCTCGGGGAGGCGGCGGCCAAGCCGCTTCGGGGTGTGTCAATGCAATACACGGTAGATCTCCTCGGCCAGTGGTCTGGAGATGCCGTCGACACTGGCCAAGTCGTCGACGCTCGCTTGGGCGACGCCGCGCGCGCCCCCGAATCGCTGCAAAAGGCGCGACCGCTTCTTCGGCCCCACGCCAGGGATCTCCTCGAGCTTGCTGCCACCGACGCGCGCGCTGGCGCGTCGCGCCCGCATGCCCGTGATCGCGAAGCGGTGGGCCTCGTCACGGATCTGCGCCACCAGCATCAGCGCCGCCGAATCCGGCGCCAGCGACACCTTGTCACGCCCGTCGGCGAACACCAGCTCCTCGAGACCGACCTTGCGGCCCTCGCCCTTCTCGACGCCGACGATCAGCGACAGGTCCAGACCCAGCTCGGCGAACACCTCGCGGGCCATCGCCACCTGGCCTCGCCCGCCATCGACGAGCACGAGGTCGGGCATGCGCGCGTCGCTGCCGCCGGATGCCAGCACTTCGGCCAGCTTGGCATAGCGGCGCGTGAGCACCTGGCGCATGGCGGCGTAGTCGTCCCCGCCCGTGATGCCATCGATGTTGAAGCGGCGGTATTGCGCGGATTGCATCTGGTGGTTCTCGAACACCACGCAGCTTGCCTGAGTCGCCTCACCTGCGGTATGGCTGATGTCGAAACATTCGATGCGCAGCGTGTCCAGATCGGGGACGTCCAGGCCCAGCACATCGGCCAGCGCACGGGTGCGCTCGCGCTGCGAGCCTTCCTCGGCAAGCAGCCTGGCGAGCGCCAGCTCGGCGCCGCTCTCGGCCATCTCGAGCCAGGTGCGGCGCTGTTCGCGCGGCTGGTGCTGTGCAACGAGCTTGACGCCGCTGTGCTCGCCCACCGCCGCCAGCAGCGCCGGGTCGACCGCATGGCTCGTCACGAGCTGCGGCGGCACGAAGCCGTCGAGGTAATGCTGCACGATGAATGCCTCGAGCACCGCCACCTCGGGGGAGGTTCCCTCGCTCCAGGCCGAACCGTCGTCGACGTGGGTCGGGAAATATGCGCGATCACCCAGATGGCGTCCGCCGCGCACCATCGCAAGGTTCACGCACGCCCGTCCGCCCTTCACGCGCACGGCCAGGATGTCGACGTCCTTGCTCGTCGCGCCGAAGCTGCTCTCGTCCACCGCCTGCTGGTGCAGCACACGCGACAGCGACCCGATCTGGTCACGCAGCTGCGCCGCCTGCTCGTATTGCAGCGCCTGGGCATGCGCCATCATGCGGCGCTGCAGATCGTCGAGCACTTCCTGCGTCTGGCCGCGCAGGAAGCGCTCGGTATCGGCAACGTCGCGCGCGTAGTCATCGGCCGACACCAGCCCCACGCAGGGCCCCGAGCAGCGGCGGATCTGGTACAGCAGGCACGGCCGCGAGCGGTTGGCGAACACCGTGTCCTCGCAGGTGCGCAGCCGGAACACCTTCTGGATCAGCTGGATCGATTCCTTGACCGCCCAGGCTGTCGGATACGGGCCGAAATAGCGGTGCCGCTTGTCGACCGCGCCGCGGTAGTAAGCGACGCGCGGGAACCGTGACGCTGGCAGTGCGGCTTCGCCGGCCGCGGCGCCCGACACGAGCTTGAGGTAGGGGTAGCTCTTGTCGTCCCGAAACAGGATGTTGAATTTCGGCGCGAGGGCCTTGATCAGGTTGTTCTCGAGCAGCAGGGCCTCGGCCTCGCTGCGCACGACCGTCGTCTCGACGGCCGCGATGCGCTCGACCATGACGCCGATACGTGTGCCGCCGTGGTCCTTCTGGAAGTAGCTCGCGACCCGCTTGCGCAGGCTGCGCGCCTTGCCGACGTAGAGCACCGCGCCGGCGCCATCGAGGAAACGGTAGACGCCGGGGCGCTGCGGCAGCGCCGCCACCGCGGCCAGCAGCCTCTCGCGCGCGGGATCCACGGTCGTCGTCTCGCTCATCGCGACGGATTATCGATGCCGATAATCCGCCGATGCGCTGGGACATCTTCTGCCGCGTGATCGACAACCACGGCGATCTGGGCGTGTGCTGGCGTCTGGCCGCCGACCTGGCCTCGCGCGGCCAGCAGGTGCGTCTGTGGGTCGACCAGCCCGACGCGCTGGTGTGGCTGGCGCCCGCGGGCGCGGTGGGCGTCGAGGTGCGGCCCTGGCGAGAGCCCTTCGAGACCTGCGAACCCGGTGACGTCGTGATCGAGGCCTTCGGCTGCGACCCGCCGCCCGCGTTCGTCGCGTCCATGGCGGCGCGGCCACGGCCGCCCGTCTGGATCAACCTCGAGTACCTGAGCGCCGAGAGCCATGCCGAGCGCAACCACGGGCTGCCCTCGCCGGTGTTGCGTGGCCCGGGTGCTGGGCTCACGAAGTGGTTCTACTTTCCCGGCTTCACGGCCGCGAGCGGCGGGCTGCTGCGCGGGCCGCTGCCCGTGGCCCGCCGAGACGGGCTGGCCGACGTCGGCGTGGCGCTTCGTGAGGGTGAGCGCGTGGGCAGCCTGTTCGCGTACGCCGATGCGCCGTTCGACGCGTTGTTCGACCGCCTGGGCGATCGCCCGACGTTGCTGGTGTTGGCCGCCGGTGCGAGCCAGGGCCCGGCGCTTCGGGCCTGGCAGCGCCGGTCGCCTGGCAGCCTGCGGGCCGAGCCGCTGCCTTGGATGAGCCAAACCGACTACGACCGGCTCCTCGCGGGTTGCGACATCAACATCGCGCGCGGCGAGGACTCGATCGTCCGCGCCATGTGGGCCGCCCGCCCGTTCGTGTGGCACATCTACCGCCAGCATGACGGCGCGCATGCTCCCAAGCTCGAAGCCCTGCTCGATCGCCTGGGCGCCGACGAATCCCTGCGGACCTTGTGGCGGGCCTGGAACGGCCTAGGCCCATGGCCGGCGGCGCTGCCCGAAGACGCCCCGTGGCGGGCGCTGTGCGGGCGCTGGCGTGACGGTCTGCTGTGCCAGACGGACCTGACCAGCCGGCTGATCGCCTTCGTCGCGTCCAAACGGTAGAATCACGGGCTTTGCGCGCCGGGGGTCCAGCCCCGCGGGTCGCCCAACGAAGTCGCGACGAATTGCGACGGAACCCATCAGAGACAGCGCCATGAAACTCGCTCAAGAAATCCGCGCCGGCAACGTGATCATGCAGGGCAAGGACCCGATGGTCGTGCTCAAGACCGAATACAGCCGCGGCGGGCGCAATGCCGCGACCGTGCGCATGAAGATGAAGAACCTGCTCAACGGCGGCGGCGCCGAGGTCGTCTTCAAGGCCGACGACAAGATGGATCCGATCGTGCTCGACAAGAAGGAGTGCACCTACACCTATTTCGCCGACCCGATGTACGTCTTCATGGACAGCGAGTACAACCAGTTCGAGGTCGAGGCCGAGAACATGGGCGACGCGATCCAGTACCTCGAGGACAACATGCCGGTCGAAGTCGTCTTCTACGACGGCAAGGCGATCTCGGTCGAGCTGCCCACCACGGTGGTTCGAGAGATCATCACCGAGCCCGCCGTCAAGGGCGACACGTCGGGCAAGGTCATGAAGCCGGCGAAGCTGGTCGGTACCGGGTTCGAGATTGCGGTACCCCTGTTCGTCGAGAACGGCGACAAGATCGAGATCGACACGCGCACGCACGAGTACCGCAAGCGCGTCTGACCAATTCGAGCGACGCCGGGTCCACACACAGGGCGCCACGGGGCGCCCTTTCTGTTTGTGGCGGCAGGCCTCAGCCGACCACGCGCAGCGTCTTCGTGAATCCGGCCACCTTGTGACCCTTGCGCGCACGCTTGCCTTCGTGGCTTGCGAGCGCCGCGGCCGCCAGGCGCTCCTCCTTCGGCTTGCCGCCGCGCCCGCTGCCGATCACCGTGAGCTGATCGCCGCAGCTCGTCGCCGACAGCAGTGGGTCGGCCTTGGCATCGACGACCATCAGCGTCAGACCGCGCCCGCCATTGGCCTGGCGCTTGAGGTCGGCGAGCGGGAACACCAGCAGACGTCCCGACAACGCCAGGCACGCCACACGCGCCTGCCCCGGTACCACCGTCGTTGGCGGCAGCACATGCTCGCCCGGCTCGAGCGACAGGAACGCCTTGCCCCCGCGCTGCCGGCTGGCCATGTCGCCCGCGTTGGCGAGAAGGCCGAAGCCGCCGGTGTTCGCGAGCAGAAGCAGCGCGTCGGCGGGGCCGGCAAAGTAATGCGCCGGCTGTGTACCGGCCTCGAGGTCGACCAGCGTCGTGATCGGCGCCCCGTCGCCGCGGCCGCCGGGCAGCGCGGCAGCCGCCACGCTATAAACGCGCCCATTGCTGCCGAACACCAGCAGCGTGTCGATGCTGCGACAGGGGAAGGCGCCGTAGAGCGTATCGCCCGCCTTGAAGCCGAGTGTCGCGACATCGACCTCGTGGCCCTTCAGGGCCCTCACCCAGCCTTTCATGCTCACGACGACGGTGACCGGTTCATCGACAATCTTGACCTCGGCGACCGCACGCTTGTCGGCGCGGATCTCGGTGCGGCGCGAATCGCCATGCTGCCTCGCGTCGGCTTCGATCTCCTTGACGAGCGTGCGCTTGAGCGCCGTGGGGCTGGCCACGATCTCGGCCAGCTTGGCTTCGTCCGCGCGCAGGTCCTTCAACTCCTGCTCGATCTTGATGTGCTCGAGCCGCGCCAACTGACGCAGCCGCATTTCGAGGATGTCCTCGGCCTGACGGTCGGAGAGCTTGAAGCGCGCGATCAGCGCCGGCTTGGGTTCGTCGGCATTGCGGATCAGGCGGATCACCTCGTCGACATTGAGCAGCACCAGCAGCCGCCCCTCGAGCACGTGGATGCGCTCGCGCACCCTGTCCAGGCGATGGTGCGTGCGGCGCAACACCGTCGCCTGCCTGAAGTCCAGCCACTCGACGAGCATGCGGCGCAGGCTTTTCTGAACCGGCTTGCCGTCCCGGCCCACCACGGTCAGGTTGATCGGCGCACTGGTCTCCAGGCTGGTGTGCGCGAGCAGCGTCGTGATCAGCTCCTGCTGCTCGACGGTGCGCGTGCGTGGCTCGAACACGAGGCGCACCGGCGCGTCCTTGCTCGACTCGTCGCGCACCGCATCGATCACCGCAAGCACCGTCTGCTTGAGCTGGTTCTGCTCCTGCGTAAGCGCCTTCTTGCCAGCCTTGACCTTGGGGTTCGTGAGTTCCTCGATCTCCTCCAGCACCTTTGCCGTGCTCACCCCCGGCGGCAATTCGGTGACCACGAGCTGCCACTGCCCGCGCGCCAGGTCC
>JAOUIM010000029.1 GCA_029884035.1 Aquincola sp.
CTATGTGCAGCACCTGTGGAGCGCCGCGTCGGCTCTGGTGTTCGCGCTGTTGGGTGTCACGTTGGTCGGTGTGGTCGGCGGCCAGTGGGCGGCGCGCCGACTGACGCTCGCTGTTCGGTCGCTTGCCGAGCTCGATCGCGGGACGGCGACCGACGAAATCGATGAAGTGCGCGCCGCTCGCCGACTGATCGACGACACGCTGGCGCAACGCGAGTCCGCGGCGGCCGCGCTGCAGTTGCGCGAAGAGCAGCTGCGCCGCATCTTCGAGTCGGCCAGCGAGGCGATCATTACCACCGATGCATCGCAGACGATCGTGCTGGCCAACCCGGCGGCGGCACAGGTCTTCGGTCGGCCGGTCGAGCGGCTCGTCGGCGCTCCGCTGGACAGCCTGATCCCAGAGCGCTTCCGCCGCCAGCATCATGAGGATGTCGAACGCTTCGGTCGCGACGAATCGGTCACGCGGCCGATGGGCGGGCGCTCCGATGTCGTCGGCCTGCGTGCCGGCGGCCAGGAGTTCCCGATCGAAGCCGCGATCTCGCAGGTGCACGTCGACGGTCAACGTTTGTATACCGTGATCTTGCGCGACGTCACCGAGCCCCGGCGCCTGCAGGCCGAGCTGAAGGCCTCGCACGCCGACCTCGAGCGCCTGGTGACCGCGCAGCAGCGCATCGAGGAGGAGGAGCGCAAGCGCATCGCTCGCGAGCTGCACGACGACCTGCAGCAGGTGCTGGCGGCGATCAAGATGGACGTCGGCTCGATCGAGGCTGAACGGGCTGCCGACCCTGCGCGCCTTCAGCCGTTGGTGGCACGTATCGACGACCTGGCCACCGCGGCGATCACGTCCAGCCGCCGCATCGTCAACGACCTGCGACCGCTGCTGCTCGAAGAGCTCGGCCTGGGGCCTGCGCTCGAGGCGCTGTGCCGCCAGTTCAGCGAACGCACCGGCATCGCTGCGCAGGTGGACAGCGACGAGGGTTGCAGTTCGCCCGACGCGATGCCCGAGGCCATCGCGATCTGCCTGTACCGACTGGCACAGGAGTCGCTGAACAATGCCGCCAAGCATTCGTTCGCGCGCCATGTTCATTTGCGCCTCGCGTCTCCGACCCCCGGTCGCTGGGTCCTGCGCATCGCCGACGACGGCCGGGGCCTGCAGCCGGGCGACTTGCGCAAGCCGATGTCCTTCGGCCTGCGCGGCATGGCCGAGCGCGTTCGAGCGCTGGGCGGGACGCTGCGGGTGGATGGCGGGCCCGGTCGGGGGGTCGTCGTGGAGGTGGAGATCGGCGCCACAAGGGCGGCGTAATGCGCCTGCGCGTGAGCAGGCTCATTGCGCGCGCCCCGACCTCATGCCAAGGTGGCCGCCATGGAAGGCGGCGCGCTCAAGGTTCTGATCGTCGAGGACTCGCCCGAGGTGCAGTGTCGCCTGATCGAGATGCTGCAGGTCAGGACCGACGTGCAGGTGGTGGGCTGCGTCGACAATGCTGCCGAGGCGATCAACCTGGCCGATGCGCAGTGCCCGGATGTCGTCGTGCTCGACGTGGCGCTGCGCGGCACGGATCGCGGCTACACCGTGCTGCGCCATATGCGGCAGTACTGTCCGCAGTCCAAGACGATCGTGCTGTCGAACTTCGACTGGGACGAGATGCGCGAAGGTTTTCTGCGAGGTGGCGCGTGTGCGTACTTCGACAAGTCACTCGAATTCCGCAAGGCGCGCGACTGGGTCTTCGAGCAAGCCGCCTGCAAGGCGCGCGAGAACGGCCAGCCTGCGGTCCCCGCCTGAGGCTGCGCAACATCGCTACACGCACGGGTCGCAGAGGTAGAGGACGGGCGCGCGACGGGTCAGGAGGTGCCGATGCCATGGACCGAGCAGCGTTATCCCGCCGCGATGCGCGATCTGTCCGAAGCGGTGCGCGCGAAGGCGATCGCGATTGCCAACGCGCTGCTCGAAGAAGGCATGCCTGAAGGTCGGGCGATCCGCATCGCGATCGCCAAGGCACGCGAGTGGGTCGAGCGCCATGGCACGAGACCGCGCGGGCTTCGCCTGTGATTCCTTCGACGCGACCTGGGGCGCGGTGGCCACGGCGTTCGCCAAACCGCGCATCGGTTGAGCGCTCTCAATGGCGAGCGCCTCGCAGGGTGCACAGTGCGCATCGAGGACAGCGCGATGGAACGTGTTCTTGATGGCTTGGGCCGGTGGGCGGTGGTCGTGTCGCTGGCCCTGGGCGCAGTCGCCGCGCCGGCGCTGCAAATGGGCAAGACGCCGCAGGGCGCGAACTTCGTCTCCGGCGGCGTCTCGCACGAGGAGTTGCGCGTGCTGCACGCCCGGCGTGACGCGTACAGCCTGTGGGTCATCACGGCCGCGTCCAGGTCCGGTTCCTACCTGGCCGACGTGCTGCTGACGATCCGCGACAGCGAGCGGCGCGTCGTGTTCAGCCGCCGGCTGGACGGGCCGTGGCTGATGATCGACCTGCCGCTGGGCCGTTACCAGGTCGAAGCGGTGATCGAAGGCCAGGCGCAGGAGCGCACGACGTCGATCCACCCGGGCGATCACCACCAGGTCTTCTTCTACTTCGACACTGGCGACGAGGTCGGTGCCGAGCACCGGGCGCCGTTCGAAGGCAATCCCTTCAACGGCGGGAACGACTGAACACGGTGATCCATGCCGGAGGCGGTTGCACGCGGCGCAGCTTCGCTGCGCGCGGCGTCGCAATCGTGGTCGCTTGTGGCGCCGGCCTGTCTGCCGTCGCGTCGAACCACCGTGACACCGCCGCCGCCTTGGCGCAGGCGCACGAAAAGGAGATGCGCACCTACTGGCGCTACATGGACTTCGGCCGCCAGGCGCGCAACGATGGCTATCGCGGCATCGCGTACCTGTTCACCGCGTTCGCGAGCTCCGAGCTGATTCACGGGCAGAACTTCGGCCGCATCCTGTCGCGGCTGGGCGTCGAACTGCCGCCGCTGGCCAAGGAGCCGACGAATGCACCAGCCTCGACGCGTGACAACCTGCTGACGGCGGTGGACAGCGAACTCGAGTCGATCGACCGCTTCTACCCGGCACTGTTCGAGCGCCTGAAGCCCGAAGCGCATGCCGACGCGATGGCCGCGGTGCGCTATGCCTGGGCCTCGGAGAAGCAGCACCGCGACATCATCCAGAAGATCCGCCGCTGGTCGCCCGACTTCTTCGAGCAGGTGGCGAGGTCGATCGACGAGAAGACCGGCCAGTACTTCGTTTGCCAGCTCTGCGGCTCGACGACCAACGCGGTGCCGCGCGACAAGTGCCCCGTGTGCTCGATGCCGCCGCAGCACTACCGCCACATCGACGCGTCGGCCTAGGTGTGAAGAGTCAACAGGTTCTTTCGTGAGGAACGGAGCCTGGAGATGGGAGGCAAGCAGCCGATGCCGTGATGTGGGCGGTGCCAGTTGTAGAAGTGAGTCCATAGCGGCAGGGCAAGACGGCGCTGCTCGGAACTGGCATAGGCGTGTCCATAGGCCCACTCGCGCAAGGCTGACTGGATGAAGCGCTCGGCCTTGCCGTTGGTCTGAGGCCGGTACGCCCGAGTGAACTTCTGTTTGATGTCCAGTTCGCGGCAAGCGTCGCCGAAGAGCCGGGAGTGGAACGCTGGGCCGTTGTCGGTGATGAGGCGCTGGATCGTGACGCCGAGCTTGGCGTAATGGGCAACGGCCGAGCGCAAGAAGGCCACGGCGCTCTCCTGACGCTCATCGGGATGCATGGCTGTGAAGGCGATGCGTGCGTGATCGTCCACCGCCACGAACAGGTGCTCCCAGCCCAGGCCTCGCGTGCGCTTGGTGTAGTCCCCCGTGATGCGATGACCCACGTCGCTGAAGCGACCCAGCTTCTTGATGTCAATGTGCAGCAGATCGCCAGGCGCCTCGCGCTCGTAGCGTTGTACCGGCTCGGCTGGCGCGAGCGCGCTCAGCCTGGACAGACCAGCGCGGTGCAGCACGCGGCTGACCGTTGCCTTGGACACACCGAGGTACGAGGCGATGCGTGCCTGCAAGAAGAGCTTGCGGCGCAGTTCCACGATCGTGAGCGCAACACCGGGATCAATAGCTCTGGGCGATCGATCAGGTCTGGAGGACTTGTCTTGCAGACCAAGCTCGCCATCGGCCAAGTAGCGGCCCAGCCACTTCCTGGCAGTCACAGCGCTGAGGCCGTGAGCATCCGCCGCTTCGCAGGCCGACATGCCGCGCGCGGTGAGGTCTTGAACAAGCTCCAGGCGGCGTTGGTACGTCAATCGGGCATTCTTATGGATGTTCATCCGGGGCTCCGGCTTTGGTTGACTGGGGGTTTGGCAATTTCCAGTCTCTCAAAACCTCTCCGGGTGAACACCCGCAACAACCTATTGGAACTTCACACCTAGGGCTCGCCCTCGCGCCCGCGCACCACGCGCTGTCCCGCGTGCACGCCGCGGCTGGCCGTGACCACGGTGTACTGTCGTTCGTGGTGCGATTCGTCCTCCGCGTAGATGACGACCCAGTCGTGCACGCGGTCAAGTTCGTGCGCGCGCGCGGTGTTCGAGTACAGCGCGGTGAAGGTCCAGCCGTCGCGTTGGGTGTGCAGCACGGGCAGCCAGGCCTTGCCCTCGGCGTTGAACCGGCGCGGCGCGATCGTCGGCAGCTTGCCGGCCTCGGCGCGATCGCGGTACTCGCGATCCACGTCCAGCAGCATCGCCACCGGCGGTGCGTCATCAGCCGGCGCCGCGGGATGACGGCGCCGCAGCGCGCGCGTGCGGTCGAGCATCTGCGTCAGCGCGGCGCGGATCGACGCGGCGCGCCGGCCGCCGATGCCGGCCAGGCTCTCCAGCCGCCCATCGTGCGCCGCGACCTCGAGGGCTTCCAACGTGTCCACGCCGAGCTCGTCGTGCAGCCGCAGTGCCAGCTGCGGCCCCACGCCGGGGATGGTGCGCAGCACCGCCTCGGCGCCAGCGACGCCGCGCAGGCGATCGAGCCGTCCCGAATGCCCCGTCTGCACGATCTCGGCGATCGCCGCGGCGATGCCCGGGCCGATCGTCGGCAAGGCGTCCAGGCCGGCGAGGCCCTCGCGCGCGAACAGCTCGTGCACGTTCTCGGGCAGCACCGCCACCGTGTCGGCAGCGCGGCGGTAGGCCGCGATGCGGTAGCTGTTGTCCTCGCCTTGCGCTTCGAGCAGTGCGGCCATCTCGCGCAGCAGGTCGGCGACCGCGGCGTTGTCGCGTGGCGCGGGGCTGACTTCGCGGGGGGCCGTGGCAGCGCTCGTCATTGCACCCGCCAGCTTTGTCCAACGCACGGGCGCGCGCTTGAGCAGCGTCAACCCGGCCGGTGGCAGGCGGCCACAATCGGACCATGTCCGACGCCCGTTGGGAGCACTTCGAACATGGCGCCGACGTCGGCGTGCGCGGCATCGCGCCGACGCTGGACGGTGCCTTCGAGCAGGCCGCGCTCGCGCTGACCGCGGTGGTCGCCGATCCCGCGACCATTCACGCGTCCGACAGCGTCGAGCTCGTGTGCGAGGCGCCCGACGACGAGTTGCTGCTGGTGGCCTGGCTCAATGCCGTCGTCTCGACGATGGCGGTGCGCCGGATGCTGTTCGCGCATTTCGAGGTGAGGCTGGACGGCGGGCGCCTGCAGGCGGTGGCCCGTGGCGAGCCGGTGGACGTGCGGCGCCACCGCCCGGCGGTCGAGGTCAAGGGCGCGACCTGCACCGCACTGCGCGTGGTCCGCACCGATGACAAGCAATGGCTCGCGCAGACGGTGGTGGATGTGTAGGGCCGGGCGATGGATCTGAGAGACTGGAAGCAGCGCGCACCCGGCGAGTGGGAACTGCCGGCCACCGGTGCGATGCGCGTTCCCGGCGTCGTCTACGCCAGCCGCGAGCTGATGCGCACGATGGACGACAAGGTGCGCGAGCAGGTGCGCAACGTGGCCACGTTGCCGGGCATCGTCGGCGCCTCGTTCGCGATGCCCGATGCGCATTGGGGCTACGGCTTCCCGATCGGCGGCGTGGCCGCCTTCGACGCCGAAGCGGGCGGCGTTGTGTCCGCCGGGGGCGTGGGCTTCGACATCTCCTGCGGCGTGCGCTGCCTGCTCACCAGCCTGCGGCGCGCTGATATCGGGCCGGTCAAGCGGCGTCTGGCCGATGCGCTGTTCGAGCGCATTCCGGCCGGCGTGGGCAGCACTGGCACGCTGCGCCTGAACGCCGAGCAGATGGACGCGATGCTCACCGGCGGCGCCGCGTGGGCCGTGCAGCAGGGCTACGGCACGGCGGCCGACCTCGAACGCACCGAGGAGCGCGGCCGCATGCTTCATGCCAAGCCGCGATGCGTGTCGGACCAGGCCAAGCGCCGCCAGCGCGAGGAGCTGGGCACGCTGGGCAGCGGCAACCATTACCTCGAGGTGCAGGAGGTCGGCGCGGTGTTCGACGCCGAGGCGGCGCTCGCCTACGGCCTGCACGAGGGCGACATCGTCGTGATGATCCACTGCGGCTCGCGCGGCCTCGGGCACCAGATCGGCAGTGAGTTTCTGCTGCGCATGGCGGCCGAGGCGCCACGCTTCGGTCTGTCACTGCCCGACCGCGAACTGGCCTGCGCGCCGATTCATTCCGACCTCGGCCAGGAGTACTTGGGCGCGATGCGCGCAGCGATCAACTGCGCGCTGGCCAACCGGCAGATCCTGACGCACCTGGTGCGCGAGGTGTTCGCCGAGCTGCTGCCCGCGGCGCGGCTGGCGCTGCTGTACGACGTGTCGCACAACACCTGCAAGGTCGAGACGCACGCGGTGCAGGGCATCGCGCGCAGCCTGTACGTGCACCGCAAGGGCGCGACACGCGCGTTCGGACCGGGCCACGCCGAACTGCCCGAGCCGCTGCGCAGCGTGGGCCAGCCGGTGCTGATCGGCGGCTCGATGGGCACGGGCTCGTACGTGCTGGCGGGCACGACCTCGTCGGAAGATCTTGCGTTCTCGTCGGCCTGCCATGGTGCCGGGCGCGCGATGAGTCGCCACCAGGCGCTGCGTACGTGGAAGGGACGCCAGGTGATCGACGACCTCGCGGCGCAGGGCATCCTGGTGCGCAGCCCGTCGCATCGCGGCGTGGCCGAGGAGGCGCCCGGCGCCTACAAGGACGTGTCGGCGGTGGTCGATGCGGCCCAGGCCTCGGGGCTGGCGCGCAAGGTGGCGCGGCTCGTGCCGCTGGTGTGCATCAAGGGCTGACGCGGCGCTGCGCGCTCAGCCGTTGGGCCAGCCGGCGGTACCCATCGCGGGCACGCGCAGGGCCGGACGCGACGCTGCGGCGATCGCGCCGCGTTCGGCGACTTCGCGTTCCAGGCCCTTGCGCAGCACCTCGGCCAGCCCCGCCAGTGGCATCACGCAGGCGGGCAGCAGGTCGTCAAACGACACCAGGCCGACGAGGTGGCCGTCGGCATCGTGCACCAGCAGGCGACGCACGCCCGCGGCCTGCATCGATTGCACGGCCTCCGCGATGTCGGCGTCCTCGGGCATGCCGACCAGACGGCCCTGGCTCACGCGACCCACCGGCACGCGCGCCGCATCGCCGCCACGCGCCAGCACTTCGATCGCGAGGTCGCGGTCGGTCACGACGCCAGCGACGCGTTGTCCGTCGGCGCTGGTCTCGATCACGACCAACGCGCCGACATGGTGCTCGCGCATCAGGCTGGCGGCCTGCTGCAACGAGTCGCTGGCGTCGATCGTGACGATGTGGCGTTTGCAGATCGATCCGACGTTCATCGCAGGTCTCCTGTCCCTAGCGGCGCGTCCGGCGCTCGCGCTGCTGTTCGGTGCCGATCGCCTGCACCAGGGTGCGCATCTGCTCGGCCATGAGCTCGAGCAGGTCATCGAGCGTCACCAGGCCCACCAGCATGCCCTTCGCGTCGACGATCGGGAGTCGGCGCAGGCCCTGACGGCGCATCGTCGCCAGCAGCTCGGCAAACGGTGCCGACTCCGCCGCGGTGATCACCTCCGCGCTCATGACGTCCTCGACGCGAAGCTTGCCGGGGTCGACGGCCTTGGCGATCACCGCGGTGACGATGTCGCGATCGGTCAGCATGCCAACGACGCGCCGGCCGAGCGCCGCTTCCTCGACGATGACCAGGCAGCCCACATGCTGCTCGCGCATGCGGTGCGCCGCCGCCAGCACCGTGGTGCTGCGCTCAGCGACGACGACGATGCGGTTGCAGATCTCGCTGGCGCACATGGCTTCGTTCATGGCTTCTGCTTTCCGGGGAAACATATCCCCTCGATTCCATCGTGCGCGCGGGGCGCACGATGGCGTTGAGCCTGCGCAAGCACGCTGCGGCTGGCGCTCAGGCGGCGTGGTCGAGCGCGTCGCGCAGTTCGGTATCGGTCAGCGTCTCACGCGCGAGCAGCGCCTGCGCGCCGCGCTCGAGCGCATCGCGGCGCTCGGTGAGGATGGCGGTGCTGCGCGCCAGGGCGGCATCGACCAGCTTGCGCGTCGAGATGTCGACCTCGCGCGCAGTTGCCTCGGCATAGGCGCGCCGCGGCGGTGCCAGGCCTTCGACTTCGAGCACCGTGGGCCGCTCGGGCTCGTAGGCAACGGGTCCCAGCGCCTCGTCCATCCCGTATCGCACGACGATGCTTCGCGCGATGTCGGTGGCCCTAGCGAGATCGTCGGCCGCACCGGTGGACAACTCGCCGAACACCAGTTGCTCGGCGGCGCGGCCACCGAGCAGCACCGCCATCTTGTTTTTCAGTTCGCCGTGCGTCATCAGGAAACGGTCTTCGGTCGGTCGTTGCAGCGTGTAGCCCAGCGTGCCGATGCCGCGCGGAATGATCGACACCTTGTGCACCGGGTCGCTGCCCGGGATCGACAGCGCCACCAGTGCGTGGCCCATCTCGTGGTGCGCGACGATGCGACGCTCCAATTCGTTGAGCAGGCGGTTGCGCTTCTCCAGCCCGGCGACGATGCGCTCGATCGCCAGCGTGAAGTCCGCGAGTTCCACCGCCGCATGGTTGCGGCGCGTGGCCTGCAATGCCGCCTCGTTGGCGAGGTTGGCGAGGTCGGCGCCGGAGAAGCCCGGTGTCAGCGCCGCGATCTGGTCGAGGTCGAGGCCGGGCGCGATCTGGATCTTGCGCGTGTGCACCGCGAGGATCTGCACTCGGCCCTTGCGGTCGGGTCGGTCCACCAGAACCTGGCGGTCGAAGCGGCCGGCGCGCAGCAGTGCCGGGTCGAGGATCTCGGGGCGGTTGGTGGCCGCCAGCAGCACCACGCCCGAGCGCGGGTCGAAGCCGTCGAGCTCGGCCAGCAGCTGATTGAGCGTCTGCTCCTTCTCGTCGTGGCCACCGAGGCCGAACGCACCGCGGGCGCGGCCCAGCGCGTCGATCTCGTCGATGAAGATGATCGCCGGCGCCTTGGCGCGCGCCTCGTCGAACAGGTCGCGCACGCGCGCGGCGCCGACGCCGACGAACATCTCGACGAACTCGCTGCCGTTGATCGACAGGAAGGGCACGCCCGCCTCGCCGGCCACCGCACGCGCGAGCAGTGTCTTGCCGGTGCCCGGCGGGCCCACCAGCAGCACCCCCTTGGGAATGCGCGCGCCCAGCCGTCCGTAGGTCTTGGGGTCCTTGAGGAAGCCCACCAGTTCCCTCAGTTCCTCCTTGGCCTCGTCGACACCGGCCACGTCGTCGAACGTGACCTTCGTGTCGGTCTCGACATAGACCTTGGCGTGGCTCTTGCCGATCTGCAGCAGTCCGGCGCCGATGCCGCCCTTGGCCTGCATGCGCTTGAGCGCGAACATCCAGATGCCCACCAGCAGCAGCGTCGGCACGATCCAGCCGAGCATGTCGCGCAGCAGCGTGCTCTCGATCTCGCCGGTGACCTTCACGTCGTGCGGCTCGAGCTGCGCCATCAGCGTCGGCTCGACGCGCACGGTGACGAACTGCCGGCGCCCATCGTTCATCGGGCGACGCAGCGTGCCGCGCAGGCTCGTGGAGTTCACGACGATACTTTCCACGTTGCCCGCTTTCAGTTGCGAGACGAACTCGCTGTATGGCAGCGGCTCGACCGCACGCAACTGCACCCACGTGTCGCGCAGGAACATGACCACGACCGTCGCGATCAGGATGATGAGCAGGTTGCGCGGCAGGCGCTCCGCGCCGCCCGGCGTAGGGGCCTGGCGAGGATCGGATACCGGGTTGGGCATGGATTGCTTTTGCTCCGCCCAGCGCCTGTTCGCGTTGAGCGTGGGCAACGACACGGTGCGCACCAGCGGTCGCGTCGAGATTCCTCTCCACGCGCGACGGCGGGGAATCTCGGGAGTTCAACTTCGACGCGATTGAGCGGGATCAATCGCAGCTCGCGCGCAGCGCGTATCTTTAGTTTGCACCGTCGCAGAGGGGTCAAGTCCGAAACGACAGTGCCAAGTGAGCGGCTTGGCAACAAGCTCGCGCAGCGGCCCCAGGGTCGCTGCGAGGGACGGAGACAAGCCTCAGACCGATGGCTGGACGAGAGTGCAGCATCGGGGGTCTCCGCCGGACCCGCCACACCGCAAGGGGTGGCGGGTTTCATCTTTCCTGGCGGTTACGCTGGGCAGATGCAGCTGTAGCGGGGAGACGCGGCGCGCGGCCGGCCGTTCGACCCGGCTATGGCCGCACGATCTGTTCGACCTTGACCTGCTCGCCGAGCACCTGCGCCAGGCTCTGCAGTTCCTCGACGATCATTCGCAGCAGGTCATCGGCCGCGATCACGCCCACCAGCCGGTCCTGGGTGCCCGTCACCGGCACGCGGCGAACGCGACGCCGCTGCATCGTGGCCAGGACGTCCTGGATCGAATCGCGCTCGCGCACGCAGACCACGTCCTCGGTCATCACGTCGCCCACGCGCAGCGTGGCAGCGTCGACATCGCGCGCGACGACCGCGGTGACGATGTCGCGGTCGGTGAGCATGCCCACCACGGTGCGCCCCTGGGGCGTCTCGTCGACCACGACCAGGCTGCCGACGTGGGCGTTGCGCATCGCGCGGGCAGCGTCGCCCAGCACCGTCGAGCGGAACGCAACGGCGACGTTGCGGACACACACCTCCCCAGCGGTCATGCGGCTCATCAAGCTCTCCTCAGGGCATGGCGCGCCAACTGCCGTCGCTCTGGCGGCAGGCGGTGCCGTAGACCTTCTCCGGCCTGCCGCCGATGACTGCGTCGATGGTGTATTCGCGACAGGGGCCAGTCTGGCTGTCGAAGGTGCGTGTCGGGACGACGGTATAGCGGTATCCGGTGTCCGGGTTCACCCACTGCGAAGGCACGCCGGTGCGCACCGACTCGAGCGTGTGCGCTGTCTTGACGCGATCCTGTTCGTCCATCGAGCGCCCGATTTGGCCTCCGATCGCCGCGCCGATCAGCGTGCCCACGATCGTGGCGGCCGTGCGGCCGCTGCCGCGACCCATTTCCTGGCCGATCACCCCGCCGATCACGCCGCCGATGACCATGCCGGTATCGCGCTGGCTCGGCGGCGATTCGCAGCCGGCCAGGCCGATGGCGATGCAGGAGATTGCAATCAAGGAGGTGTGGCGTTTCATGTCGCCAGTGTGGTCGCGCACCCTCGCGCCTTCGGTGAGCCTGCTCAATGCCGGTGGGGTTCGGGCGGCGACAGTGGTTTCATCAGGTCGATGACCTCGGCGTCCTCGACCTGATCGAAGCGTACGTAATGCGCCCCGACCGCATGGAAGTAGCGCGGCGTGTGCAGGCACACCAGGTCGTCGACGAGCGGACGCATCAGGGCCAGCGTATCGGCCGGCGCCACGGGGATGGCGAGCACGATGCGGGCGGGCCTGCGCTCGCGAAGCAGGCGCAAGGCTGCGCGCATCGTCGCACCGGTGGCGATGCCGTCGTCGATCACGATCGCGCTGCGCCCGGCCACCGGCACCGGCGGCCGCCCTTTCATGTAGAGCATGCGTCGGCGCTCGATCTCACGCACCTCGAGGCGGGCCCGCGATTCGACATCCCCGTGCGTCGTGCCGGTGGCCGCCAGGACGTCCTCGTTGATCGCGAGCGCGCCGCCCTCGGCCACCGCAGCCACCGCCAGCTCGGGCTGGTGCGGCGCGCCGATCTTGCGCACGAGCAGCAGATCCAGCGGTGCATTCAGCTGGCGAGCCACTTCGGCCGCGACCGGCACGCCGCCGCGTGGCAGCGCCAGCACGACGGGGTCGGGTAGGGCCTTGGACTGCAATGCGGCGGCGAGTTGCCGCCCGGCGTCGGCGCGGTCGCGGAACATGGCGGTCTGGACTTGTCGTGATGTCGATTGGCAGCGTGCACGCGGCGGCATGACCCGCGCTTGCGTCGGCTCAATCCGCTGCGTGACGGCGGGCGCAGGATGGAGGCGCATTGACGCGGAGGTGATCCATGTACTCACGCATCCTCGTTCCGATCGACGGAAGCCCCACGGCGCAGCGCGGGTTCCAGGAGGCACTGTCGCTGGCCAAGCGGCTCGACGCATCCCTCGTGTTGCTGCATGTGGTCGATGCTTACCCGATGATGATGGAAATGGCCACGGCGACGACATGGGAGCGCATCGCCGATGGCCTGCGCCAGGCCGGCCGAGCCGTGCTCGACGCGGCGCACCGCGAGGCGGTCGAACAGAAGGTAGCCTGCGAGGCGATCCTGGAGGACGTGGCGGCGGCGCGCGTGGCCGACGTGATCCTGGAACAGGCCCGCTCAAGGCACTGCGAACTGATCGTCATGGGCACGCATGGCCGCCGCGGCATCGGACGCGCGCTGCTCGGTTCGGACGCCGAGCTGGTGCTGCGCCAAAGCCCCATGCCGGTGTTGCTCGTGCGCGAACCAGTCACTGGTTCATCGCGTTGATCGCGGCCGGGGCTGATCCAGCGCCAAGTCGCTTGCGCCCGCTGGGCATACCCTTGACGCCGTGAGCATCCGTCATCTCGATTCCCTGTTCGACCCGGCGAGCGTGGCGGTGATCGGCGCCAGCGCGCGCCCTGCCAGTGTGGGGGCCACCGTGTGGCGCAACCTGCGCGAGGGGGGGTTCCCGGGTCCGCGCTGGGCGGTCAATCCCAAGTACGCCGAGCTTGGCGGCGAGCGCTGCTATGCGGATGTCGAATCGCTTCCTGCCGCCCCCGAACTGGCGGTGATCGCGACGCCCCCGGCCACGGTGCCGTCACTGGTGGCTGCGCTGGGGCAACGCGGCACGCGCGCGGCGATCGTGCTGACCGCGGGGCTCGACGCGGCGCAGAAGCAGGCAATGCTCGATGCCGCCCGGCCGCATCTGCTGCGCATCCTCGGCCCCAACAACCTGGGCCTGCTGTCGCCCCACGCCAAGCTCAACGCGAGCTTTGCGCACGCCAATGTCGCGGCCGGCGGCCTCGCGTTCGTGTCGCAGTCGGGCGCGCTGGTGACGGCGATGCTCGACTGGGCGCGCGCGCGCACGATCGGGTTCTCGCATTTCGTCTCGCTCGGCGAACACGCCGACGTCGACTTCGGTGACATGCTCGACTGGCTCGCGAGCGATCCACGTACTCGTTCGATCCTGCTGTACATCGAGTCGATCGAGGCGCCGCGCAAGTTCATGTCGGCGGCGCGTGCCGCGGCGCGCAACAAGCCGGTTCTGGTGGTCAAGGCGGGCCGATCGCCCCAGGGACAGGCGGCGGCGGCCTCGCATACCGGGGCGCTCGCGGGTTCGGACCTGGTCTACGACGCGGCCATCCGACGCGCCGGCATGCTTAGGGTCGACACGCTCGACGACCTGTTCGTCGCCGCCGAGACTCTTGCCCACCTGCGTGCGCCCGAGCGCGGTGCCGACCTGGCGGCGCTCGAGCGGCTGACGATCGTCACCAATGGCGGCGGCGCGGGTGTGATGGCCGCCGATGCTGCGGCACTGACCGACGTCTCGCTCGCACCGTTGGCGCAATCAGTGCGTAGTGCGCTCGATGCTGAACTGCCGCCGAACTGGAGCCGCGCGAACCCGGTGGACATCATCGGCGACGCGCCGGTCGAGCGCTACGTGCACACCATGCGCACGCTGCTGGCCGATCGCGACAGCGGCAGCCTGCTGTTCATCCATGCGCCCACCGCGATCGTGCCCAGCGCCGATATCGCGGGCGCGCTGCTTCCGGTGATACGCGACGTCCCGGGCCGCGTGCTGAGCTGCTGGCTCGGCGACCCGGCGGTCCAGCAAGCCCGCGACCTGTTCCATCGCGAAGGCATCGCCACGTACGAGACACCCGAGCAGGCGGTGCGCGCGTTCTCGCTGCTCGTGACCTACCGGCGCAACCAGGCCCTGCTGATGCAGGCGCCGTCGGCCCGCGGTGCTGCCAACACGCTGGACATCGCCCGGGTGCGTGAGGTGATCGACGTGGTGCTCGGTGCCGGGCGCGAGTGGCTGACCGAGCCCGAGGCCAAGGCCTTGCTCTCGGCGTGCGGCATCCCGGTGGTGGGCACGCGCGTGGTCGATCCCGAGGCGGGCGCCGCGCTGGTGGCCGCGCAGGCGATCGGCTACCCTGTGGCATTGAAGATCCTGTCGCCGCAGATCACGCACAAGAGCGACGTCGGTGGCGTCGCGCTCGATCTCGAGGACCCGGCGTCGCTGCGCGAGGCCGTGTTCGCGATGAAGCGGCGCGTGGCGCGCCTGCGGCCCAGCGCCAAGATCGAAGGCTTCACCGTGCAGTCGATGGTGCGGCGGCCCAAGGCGCTGGAGTTGATCGTCGGTGCGAGCATCGACCCGCTTTTTGGCCCGGTGCTGCTGTTCGGGCACGGCGGCACCGCGGTCGAGGTAGTGTCCGATCGCGCGGTGGCGCTGCCGCCGCTGAACGCGCCGCTGGCCCATGCGCTGATCTCGCGCACGCGGGTGTCGCGCCTGCTCGCGGGCTGGCGCGACGTGCCGCCGGCCGACGTCGAGGCGGTTGCCGGCGTGCTCACGACGCTGTCTCAGTTGCTTGCCGACGAGCCGCGCATCACCGAGCTCGACGTCAACCCGCTGCTGGCCGATGGCGACGGGGTGATCGCGCTCGATGCGCGCGTTCGCGTGAAGGCTTCGGCACCCGGCGGCGCGGAACACTTCGCGATCCGGCCCTATCCGGCCGAGCTGGTCGAGACGATCGAATGGCAGGGTCGCACGCTGACGCTGCGGCCGATCCGTCCCGAGGACGAGGCGCAGCACCTCGAATTCCTCTCGCGCCTGGATCCGGTGGACATCCGCATGCGGGTGTTCTACAGCCGGCGAAGCATCGAGCGCAGCGAGCTGGCGCGGTTGACACAGATCGACTACGAGCGCGAGATGGCGTTCATTGCCACCGCCGCGCTGCCCAAGGGCGGCGAGGAGACGCTCGGCGTGGTGCGAGCCACCTGCGATCCCGACAACCGCGACGCCGAGTTCGGCATCGTCGTGCGCTCCGACCTCAAGGGCGGCGGGCTCGGCGAGCGGTTGTTGCGCAAGCTGATCGACTACCTGCGCGCCCGCGGCACCCAGCGGCTGGTCGCGACGGTGCTGCGGGAGAACCAGCGCATGCTCGACCTCGCGGCGCAACTCGGTTTCACCCCCGAGCAGACGGAGGCAGACGACGAGACCTGCGCGATCCAGTTGCCGCTGGCGTAGTGGAGGCGGCGCGGTACGCGGGTCGGCATCGTTGCGGATCATGGACAACGGCCGCACGCGTCGCCGCTACGTCGGTCCGCTGGAACCCGCGCCGGTAGACATGGGTGATCCGCCGTACTGGACGCTTCTCGCGCCGGACCTGTTGGCACGGCTGCAGTCGCAGGCCGAAGGGCTGAGCGCAAGCGAGGCGAACAGGCGCCTGGCCCGCGACGGGCCGAACGTGGTCGAGCCGCGCCGCGACACACGGGCGGTCCGGCTGCTGTGGCGCCAGGTCTCGAGCCCGCTGGTGATGATCCTGGTGGTCGGCGCCGTGATCTCCCTGTTCCTGCGCGACTGGGTCGACGCAGCGACGATCCTCGTGATCGTGCTGGTCAGTACGGGCCTCGGCTTCGCCCAGGAGTTCCGCGCCTCGGCCGCGGTGCAGCGCCTGCGCCAGCGCCTCGCTCTGACGACGCGAGTGCGGCGCGGCGGCGTGGTGCAGGCGGTGGCTGCGAGCACCCTCGTGCGCGGCGACGTGATCGAACTGTCGGCCGGTCACCTGGTACCCGCCGATGGCGTGGTGCTCGAGGCGCGCGACTTCCTCGTCGTCGAGTCGAGCCTCA
>JAOUIM010000366.1 GCA_029884035.1 Aquincola sp.
AGCGATGCTCTTCAGCTACTCGGTCAAGCCGAACTTCACGGTGCAGAACGAGGCGCAGATCTCGGTGCCGCCGACGGTGAGCTTCGAGAAGCCCGCGTCGAAGTAGCGTCATGACCGCCCTGCGGCGGCTCGCGCTGCTGCTCCTGCTCCTGTGCACGGCCGCGTTCGTGGCCGCGCAGGAGCCGCTGCCGGTGCCCGCGCTCACCGAGCGCGTGATCGACCAGACCGGCACGCTCTCGGCCGAGCAGCGTCAGCGCCTCGTCGACAAGCTGGCGGCGTTCGAGCGCGACGCCGGGCCGCAGATCGTGGTGCTGATGGTGGCTAGCACGCAGCCCGAGGACATCGCCGCCTACGCGCAGCGCGTGGGCGAGACGTGGAAGATCGGCCGCCGCGACGTCGGCGACGGCCTGCTGCTGTTGGTGGCCAAGAACGACCGGCGGCTGTGGATCGCGCCGGCCAAGGCGCTCGAGGGCGCGGTGCCTGACCTGGCAGCACGCCAGATCGCGCAAAACACGATCAGCCCGCGCTTCAAGACGGGCGACTTCGCCGGCGGCATCGAGGCCGGGCTGGACCAGCTGATCGCACGCATCAAGGGCGAGAATCTGCCAGCTCCGGGCGCCGACAAGCGCGGTGGTGACCGCGGGCTGCTTCAGGGCTTCGACCCGTTCGAGATCTTCATGTTCGCGTTCATCGCGCTGCCGATCGTCGCGGCGGTGCTGCGCGGCATGCTGGGCCGCGGCCTGGGTTCGCTGGCCACCGGCGCGGCCGGCGGCGGCATCGCGTGGCTCGTCACGCAGAGCATCCTGCTGGGCGTCGTCGGCGGCGTGATCGGCCTGCTGATCGCGCTGTTCGGCGGCCTGGGTAGCGCGCTGCGCACGCGCTCGGGCCGGCATGATGGCTGGGTCGGCACCGGTGGATGGTCGGGCGGCGGTGGCGGTTGGGGCGGCGGTGGCGGCGGCGGGTTCAGCTCCGGCGGTGGCGGCGATTTCGGCGGCGGCGGTGCCGGAGGAGACTGGTGATGCCCCGTCGCAACCGCTTGCATCGCATCGTCAAGCACCGCTGGCTCGATGAAGGCGACGTGCGACGCGCGCTCGACGAGGCGGCCGTCAAGCGCATCGAGGAACGCGTGGCCGCGAGCGAGCGCCGCCACAGCGGTGAGATCCGCGTCTGCGTCGAAGCAGGGCTGCCATGGTCATACCTCTGGAAGCGCCTCACCGCGCGCGACCGCGCGATCACGATGTTCGGCAAGCTGCGCGTGTGGGACACCGCGGCCAACAACGGTGTGCTGATCTACCTGCTGCTGGCCGAACATGCGATCGAGATCGTGGCCGACCGCGGCCTGAACGCCCACGTGAGCCACGAGCAATGGCAGACCATCGTGGCGGGCATGCGCGAAGCCTTCCGCGCTGGGCGCTTCGAGGAGGGGCTCCACGCCGCCATCGACGCGGTCGATCGCCTCCTGGCCGCGCACTTCCCGCTTGCCGCCGGTACCGACAACCCGAACGAGCTACCGAACAAACCCTGGGTCGGCTGAGGGCATCCGCACCGCGCTGGGGCGATCCTGGGGCCCTTTAGCCCATCAGGGATTGGCACAATTGCTGCAAGCAGGGCTTGGGCTTACGGTGTCTCATGCTGCCGCGGCAGTATGGAAGAAGCCACCATCAGATCCAGGAGAACCCTTATGAAGAAGTCCCTCTCGCGCTTCGCGCTCAGCACCCTGCTTGCGGCCGGTGCCCTGACCGCCCTTCCCGCCCATGCGGGCAAGACCCTCGACGCCATCAAGCAGCGTGGTCAGCTTATCTGCGGTGTCAACACCGGCCTGGCCGGCTTTTCTGCTGCCGACAGCCAGGGCAACTGGAGCGGCCTCGACGTCGATGTCTGCAAGGCCATCGCCGCAGCCATCCTCGGCGACGCCAACAAAGTGAAGTGGGTGCCTTTGAATGCGCAGCAGCGCTTCACGGCGCTGCAGTCCGGCGAGATCGACATCCTCTCGCGCAACACCACGTGGACCTTGACGCGCGATGCCTCGCTGGGTCTGAACTTCGTGGGCGTGACCTATTACGACGGCCAGGGCTTCATGGTGCCGGCCAAACTCAAGCTCAAGAGCGCCAAGCAACTGAAGGGCGCCACCGTCTGCGTGCAGTCGGGCACCACGACCGAAAAGAACCTGACCGACTTCTCGCGCGCCAACAAGCTCGACATGAAGCCGGTCGTGTTCGAGAAGCAGGAGGCGTCGACCAGTGCCTACTTCTCCGGCCGCTGCGTGGCCTTCACGACCGACGCTTCGGGCCTGGCCTCGATCCGCAACAAGGAGGCCAAGGATCCGAAGGAGCACGTGATCCTGCCCGACCTGATCTCCAAGGAGCCGCTCGGCCCGGCCGTGCGCCGCGGCGACGACGAGTTCTTCGCCATCGCCAAGTGGGTGCAGAACGCGCTGATCGAGGCCGAGGACTACGGCATCACCCAGGCCAACGTCGAAACGATGATGAAGAGCGACAACCCGGCCATCGGCCGCATCCTGGGCAGCACCGAGGACACCGGCAAGCTGCTCGGCCTGGACAAGAGCTGGGCCGCCAACGCGATCAAGGCAGTCGGCAACTACGGTGAGATCTTCGAGCGCAATGTCGGCCCGAAGAGCGCGCTCGGTCTGCCGCGCGGGATGAACAACCTGTGGAGCAGTGGCGGCCTCATGTACGCCCCGCCGATCCGTTGACGTGAAGCTGCGGGCGGGTCGCACCCGATTCGCCCGCGCCTCCTGCATGGCAACATAAATCGTCGACGATCCGCATCCGGATCGAAGGAAACGCGCGATGACGGCTCCGGCGGCCCCACCGAGAACCCCACCCGCCCAGCGCGACTGGTCCTGGCGCAGCCGCCACGTGCGTGGCCTGCTCTACCAGTTGATCGCGCTCGTGATCATCGGACTGGCAATCTGGTTCCTGGCCCACAACACGCTGACCAACATGCGCGTGCGTGGCATCCAGAGCGGTTTCGACTTCCTGTCGTCACCTGCCGGCTTCGATATCGGCGAGCGGCTTGTCCCCTACGAGTCGAACGATCCGTACTGGATGGCGTTCCTGATTGGCATCCTCAACACGCTGCGGGTGGCCATCGTGGGCATCGTGTTGACAACGATCCTGGGCACTCTGCTGGGCATCGGCCGCTTTTCGCACAACGCGCTGGTGCGAGGGCTGTGCTACGCGTACGTCGAGCTGTTCCGCAACATTCCGGTGCTGCTGCAGCTGCTGATGTGGTACCTGTTCCTGATCCAGGCGCTACCGATGGCCGGCGAGCCGAAGTCGATTTTCGGCCTGTTCTATCTCGGCGCCGGCGGCCTGGCCTACCCGGTGCCAGTGTGGGGACTGGGGCAGGCGCTGGCGGCAGGCGGCGCGCTGGTCGGCGTGGGCCTGGCCTTCCTGTGGGCGCGCAAGGCGCGACTTCACTTCGAGCAGACCGGTCAGGTGCGCCCGGTGCTGCTGCCCTCTCTCGGCTTGGTGATCGGCTGTGCGCTCGCGGGCTGGCTTGCAGGCGGCGCACCGACGGCGTGGAACGTCCCGAAGCCTGGGGGTTTCTCGATGGAGGGAGGCAGTTCGCTGACGCCCGAGTTCATCGCCGTGCTGCTGGGGCTGACGCTCTACACCGCGTCCTACGTCGCCGAGGTCGTCCGTGCCGGCATCGCGTCGGTGCCGCGCGGCCAGGGGGAAGCTGCCAGTGCGCTGGGCCTGTCCAAGGGACAGCAGATGCGTCTGGTCTCGCTGCCGCAGGCACTGCGCGTGATCATCCCGCCGATGACCAACCAGTTCCTGAACCTGACCAAGAACTCGTCGCTGGCAGTGGCCATCGGCTACCCCGATGTGATTTCGATCTCCAACACCGCGATCAACCAGACCGGGCGCGCGGTCGAGTGCATCTCGATCATCATGCTCGTGTACCTGACGACCTCCTTGGGCACCTCGGCGCTGATGAACTGGTACAACAAG
>JAOUIM010000367.1 GCA_029884035.1 Aquincola sp.
CCGTTCACGGTGGGCACCGCGGCCACTGCACCGAAAGCGGTCATCGTGCTCGCGCTCGAGGGCGCGTTCGCGAATGGCGCGCCGGCTGTCGGTGACCAGATGGTCTTCACGCGCATCCGCGTGACCACAGGTGTGCCGGTCGACGGCACCTACACCGTCTACCACCCGTACGGCGAGGATCAGTTCTTTGCTGTTGCCACCGGTGGCAACCGCGATATCTCCTTCACTGAGGACGTCGGCCTCGTGGCTGGCGTCTTCACTGACGCGCTGAGGAGCCGCGTGGGCCCGTTCCTCGTCGAAGCGAACTCAAGCGGCGCTCCGACGGGCGGTCGAACGATCAATGGTGCCCTGTTCCTCTCCGACGGCGCGACGCCGGTCGAGATCCGCGGCGGCCCCTTCGCGAAGAAGAGCAACGGCAACAACTACGTGATGATCTGCGGCGTGGACGAGACCGGTCTGCCGATCACGCTGGGCACCTTCGGCGCGGGCGGCCCGGGCACGGGCAACTGCGCGGGTACCGACCTGTGGACGCTCACCGGCAAGCCGCACGACAACCTGGCCAACCCGATCGGCACGCCGCTGCAGATCGAGCGCGCCACCTATGCGCGCGACGGCACGAATGGCACGCGAGTCGATGTGCATGCCAACGCGACGCGGGTCCTGGGCAGCCAGAATCCTCCGCTGTTGTCCGCCGCCACGGCCGAGGTCGCACCGGCGCGCATGGTCGGCCCCGACGCCCTCAACCGCTATTTCGCGCAGGGCATGGCGGCCCCGAACGGCACGAAGCCTTCGCAGGCGATCGTCACCAACAGCGCCGACAGCCCGCCCACGTCGGTGACGGCGCCGGTGGTCGATGTCGTGTCCATCCTGGCCGCGAGCTTCGACGCCGCGAACCAGATCCTTACCGTGCAGGCGGACTCCAGCGACAAGGGCTTCGGCTTGTCGCCGGCACCCGTGCTGAGCTTGTCCGGATACCCGGCAGCCACGACGAGCGTTGGTGCCCAGGGCACGACCTTCACCGTCGGTGGCCTGACCGTGGCCCCGGCCAGCGTGACGGTGCAATCGCAGTACGGCGGCATGGCCAGCGCCGACGTCGCGAGCACCTCGCTCGGCACGTACGCCGCCGGCTCGCCGCTGGCGGTCGACGACAGCCAGGCCTATCTCTGCGTCGGCACCGCCTGCACGGCAACGACGGTGCAAGCCGACCCGACCCGGCCGGTGAAGTTCCTGGTGCTGAACAATGACGTGCCCGGCACCGGTACCGCGCTCAACCCGCTGACCGTGACGATCCTCGCGCCCGGCGTGACGCCTGCGCTGGGTACAGCGACTGCAAACGCCGACGGCACTGTCACGTTCACGCCAGGCAGCGTGGGCGGCACCGCGACCTTCAAGTACACCGTGCAAGCAGGGGGTGTGGCCGGCGCATCGAACCCGGCGACCGTGACGGTCACGCTGGTGCAGGCCACTGCGCCAACGCCGACGGCGAATCCGGACGGGCCGATCGATGTGACGGTCGGGACGTCCACATCGCCGGGGATCAACGTACTCGCCAATGACAGCGCCAACGGCGGTGCGCTGGATCCCACCACGGTCACGACCAGCAACGTCGCTGGAGGCACCACGACCGTCAACGCCGACGGCTCGGTGACCTTCAGCGCCGGTACGACGGCCGGAACGTTCGGATTCGACTACACGGTCAAGAACACGGTCGCCACCGGCGGTCGCACCTCGAACGTGGCCCACGTGACGGTCAACGTGACGCCCGTGACCGAAGCCCTCACGGTCGCGCTGGCCGAGTGCCGCCGGTCGAAGAACCGCTGGCGCGTGAACGGCAGCAGCAACATCCTGACGGGGCACACGATTTCTCTGTTGACGAGCGGAACCAGCCCGACTCTCATCGGCGCCTCGGTGGTCGACGCGTTGGGCAACTGGGCGATCGACGTCAGCGGCGGGCCAGCCTGCCAGACGACGGCGACCCTGCGGTCGACGATCGGGCCGAAGGATTTCCCGATCAGCGTGACGAACCGCAATTGAGGGCTACCTCCGCTGCCTGAGCCCGGCGGCGGCGTCATCAGTCACCCGATGATGTCGCCGCCGGATTTCATTTCGCGGCTCGCTTCACCGCGACCGCCGACGCGTGCGTTGATCTGACCGCGGGCCGGGCGTGCCACGAGCGCCCCGTCGTGGCGCCGTGCCTAGCGCGCCGCCTCCAGGCCGTTCGCAAAGTGCTCGCGCATCAGCGCGGTCGCCCTGGCGCCGCTGCGTGCCATCAACGCGGCCATCAGCGCCCGGTGCTCGGCCAGCGACTCGGCCAGCCGCCCCTGCTTGAACAGCGAGTGGTGGCGGTTCAACTTCATCACCTTTCGCAGGTCGGCAACGATCTGCGTGCGCCAGCGGTTCCCCGCGGCTTCGAGCAGCGCCATGTGGAACTGCTCGTTGGCGGCGAAGAAGGCGTCGCGCTGGCGCGCGAGCTTCTCCAGGCGCTCGTGCAACCGCCGCAAGTGCGCGAGCTGCGCCTCGCTGGCGCGGCGCGCGACCTCGCCGGCGGCATCGGACTCGAGCAAGGCGAGCAGGTGATAGATCTGCGCCACGTCGTCGCGGCTCATCTCGGCGACGTAGGCGCCCCGGCGCGGCTTCATCGTGACCAGGCCTTCGACCGCCAGCACCTTGAGCGCCTCGCGCAGGGGCGTGCGGCTGATACCGTAGGCGCCGGCCAGCTTCATCTCGTCGATCCAGGCGCCGGGTTCGAGCTCACGCGCGAAGATCTGCGCGCGAAGCCGCTCGGCCACGTCTTCGTAGAGGGCGCGGCGCGAGAGCGACGGGGCAGGCAGGACGGCGGACACGGCAGGATGTCAATTTCAGCTTGGATTTGAATTCATAATTATGGATAATGCAAGCCTGGGCCCCCGGCCCGAGCGGAGACTTCGATGAGCGATCCGTCCCCCACCTTGAAGGACTGGCAGCGCGCCGCCGCGAAATCCGCCGCGGGCGGCGACGTCACCGCGCTGAATTGGGTCACGCCCGAAGGGCTCGTCGTCAAGCCGCTGTACACCGCCGGCGACATCGCCGGCCTGCCGCACGCGGATACGCTGCCCGGATTCGCGCCCTTCGTGCGCGGGCCGCAGGCGACGATGTACGCGGTGCGGCCCTGGACGATCCGCCAGTACGCGGGCTTCTCGACGGCCGAGGACAGCAACGCCTTCTATCGCCAGTCGCTGGCCGGTGGCGGCCAGGGCGTGAGCGTGGCGTTCGACCTGGCCACGCACCGCGGCTACGACAGCGACCACCCTCGCGTGACCGGCGATGTGGGCAAGGCCGGCGTGGCGATCGACTCGGTCGAGGACATGAAGATCCTCTTCGACGGCATCCCGCTCGACAAGGTGAGCGTGAGCATGACGATGAATGGCGCGGTGCTGCCGGTGCTTGCGGGCTACGTGGTGGCCGCCGAGGAGCAGGGCGTGTCGCAGGACAAGTTGTCCGGCACGATCCAGAACGACATCCTCAAGGAGTTCATGGTCCGCAACACCTACATCTACCCGCCCGAGCCGAGCATGCGGGTGGTGGCGGACATCATCGAGTACACGGCGCGCCACATGCCGAAGTTCAACTCGATCTCCATCTCCGGCTACCACATGCAGGAGGCGGGCGCGAACCAGGCGCTCGAACTGGCGTTCACGCTGGCCGACGGCAAGGAGTACGTGAAGACGGCGATCGCCAAGGGCCTGGACGTCGACGACTTCGCGCCGCGCCTGTCGTTCTTCTGGGCCATCGGGATGAATTTCTATCTGGAGATCGCGAAGATGCGCGCGGCGCGGCTGCTGTGGACGAAGATCATGCAGGGCTTCGGCGCCAAGAAGCCCAAGAGCCTGATGCTGCGCACGCATTGCCAGACCAGCGGCTGGAGCCTCACGGAGCAGGATCCGTACAACAACGTGGTGCGCACGA
>JAOUIM010000368.1 GCA_029884035.1 Aquincola sp.
GGGGCGGCGGTGCAGCGTCTCGCGCGCCACGGCGAGGTCTGGCAAGCGTTCGACGGCGACGGGCGCGTGTTGGCGCAGGCGCCGGTCGTCGTGCTGTGCAACGCGATGGACACGCTGCGCCTGGGCGGCCTGCCGCGCATGTGGCTGCAGGCACGGCGCGGCCAGGTCAGTTGGTGTGACGCCGCCGACGTGCATGCGTTGCCGCACCTGCCGCTCGCCGGTGGCGGTTACCTGCTGCCATTGCCCGATGGCCGCCTGCTGATCGGCGCGACGAACCAGAGCGATGACGGCGATGCGGGACTGCGCGCGGCCGATCACGACCAGAACATCGCGCGCGCCACCGCGTTGATCGGTCGATCACCGGTGCGCAAGGGCGCCGCGATGGCCGGGCGCGTCGGCTGGCGCGCGGCCACGCGCGACCGCCTGCCGCTGATCGGGCTGGCGCCGGACATGCAGGCACTGCGGCCGGCACGGCGTGATGCGGCACGCCTGTTTGCGCGGCAAGCAGGCCTGTTCGTGCACAGCGGCCTCGGCTCGCGCGGCCTCACGATCTCGCCGCTGGGCGCCGCGCTCATCGCCGCGCAGGTGACGGGCACACCGTGGCCGCTCGAGGCCGACCTCGCCGATGCGATCGACCCGGCGCGCTTCATGCGCCGCGACGAGGATCAGGCGGGCGCGTCGTAGTCGATGCGCTGCACGCCTTCGGGCGCACCGAGCAGGCACACGCGGGCGCGATGGCGCGCGAAGATCCCCACCGCCACCACGCCTGGCCACTGGTTGATCTCGGTCTCGAGTGCCAGCGGATCGGTGATCGCCAGGCCATGCACGTCGAGCAACGGGTGTCCGTTGTCGGTGATCACGCCCGCGCGCAGGACCGCACGGGCGCCGAGTGACGCAAAGCGCCGCACCACCTGCTCGCGCGCGATGTCGATCACCTCGACCGGCAGTGGAAAGCGGCCAAGCACAGCGACTCGCTTGCTCGCGTCGGCGATGCAGACGAACCGCTCGGCGAGATCGGCGACGATCTTCTCCCGCGTGAGCGCGGCGCCGCCGCCCTTGATCATGCGGCCGTGCCCATCGATCTCGTCGGCGCCATCGATGTAGACAGGCAGCCCCGTGACGTCGTTCGCTTCGAACACCGCGATGCCATGGGCGCGCAGGCGTTCGGTGCTCTGGACCGAACTCGATACGGCGCCGGCGACGCGGTCTCTGACCGTGGCCAACGCATCGATGAACTTGTTCACCGTCGAGCCGGTGCCGACGCCGATCACCGCGCCGGCCGGGACGAAGTCGAGCGCGGCGCGCCCGACCAGGGTCTTCAATTCGTCTTGGGTCATCTCATGGCGCCGGCTCGGGCCCGCAGTCGTTTGCGACAATTCGCCCTGATTATGGCGATCGTTCCGTATGCACTCACGCGCCCCTTCCTGTTTGGCCTCGATGCCGAGACGGCTCATGATCTGACGCTCGCGGCGATCGCCTGCCTGCAGAACACACCGGCGCAGGCCCTGTGGGCGCAGCCCCGCATCAGCGATCCGGTGATCGTGGCCGGCCTGCACTTTCCAAACCGCGTCGGTCTGGCTGCCGGGTTGGACAAGGACGGGCGCTGCATCGACGGCCTGGGTGCAATGGGCTTCGGATTCATCGAGGTCGGCACCGTCACGCCGAAAGCCCAGCCGGGGAACCCCAAGCCGCGCATGTTCCGCGTGCGCGAGGCTCGTGCGCTGGTGAACCGGCTGGGCTTCAACAACCAGGGGCTCGACGTCTTCCTCGAGAACGTGCAGCGCGCGTCGACCTTTCGCGCCGCAGGCGGCATCGTCGGCCTGAACATCGGCAAGAACGCGGCCACGCCCATCGAGCGCGCTGCCGACGATTACCTCGACGGCCTGCGCGGCGTCTACCCGCACGCCGACTACGTGGCGGTGAATATCTCAAGTCCGAACACGCAGAACCTGCGGGCCTTGCAAAGCGACGAGCAACTGCAATGGTTGCTGCAGCTCATGATGGAGCGCCGCGCCGAGCTCGCGCGCGATTTCGGCCCCAAGCCGATCTTCGTCAAGATCGCGCCCGACCTCGAGGAGGAACACGTCAAGTCGATCGCCGCCACGCTGCTGCGCCACGGCATCGACGGTGTCATCGCGACCAACACGACCGTGTCGCGCCACCAGGTGCATCAGCTGCCCAACGGCCAGGAGACCGGTGGTTTGTCGGGCGCGCCGTTGCTCGGCGCGAGCAACCGCGTCATCCGCCTGTTGCGTGCGGAACTGGGCAGCGCCTATCCGATCATCGGCGTGGGCGGCGTCATGAGCGGCGAGGACGCGGTGTCCAAGGTCAAGGCCGGCGCCGACCTTGTCCAGATCTATACGGGCTTGATCTACGGCGGGCCGGCCCTCGTGACCGAGGTTGCGAGGGCACTGCGAAGCCGCCGCGCCTAGGTGCCTACCAGAACTGCCACCAGGCTTTCTGGGCCTGGATCACGCCGTCTCGCAGGTAACGGCTGTTCGGAAAATTCTTCTCCAGCACGCGCTGCGCGTCTGCGCGCAGCTGCTCCAGGCCGAGGCGGTCGTAGCTCGCGGTCATGATGTACAGCGCCTCCTCGTTGACGGGCGCCTGCGGAAAGTCGATCACGGCTTGCTGCGCGCGATTCGCTGCCGCGACGAACGCACCGCGCCGGAAGTAATAGCGCGCCACATGCAGCTCGTACTGGGCCAGCGAATTGATGATGTAGTCCATGCGCTGTCGCGCGTCGACAACGTAGCGCGATTGCGGGAACTGTTCCGTGAGCTGCTTGAACGACTGGAAGGACTCGCGTGAGGCCTGCTGGTCGCGCTCCGACAGGTCCTGGCGCGACAAGGTCGACAGGACGCCCAGGTTGTCGTTGAAATTGACCACGCCGCGCAGGTAGTAGGCGTAGTCGAGCGCCGGGCTCGAAGGCTGCAGGCGGATGAAGCGGTCGAGGGTGGCCAGCGCCGTGGCTCGCTCGCCGCTCTTGTACTGGGCATACGCCAGGTCGAGCGCCGCCTGCTGTCCCAGCAGCGTGCCCGACGCACGGCCCTCGACACGTTCGAAGATCTTGGCCGCGCGGTCATACCCGCCGCTGGCCATTTCCTCCTTGCCTTCTGCGTACAATTTTTCGACCGCCTGGGTCGAGTTCGGGTCGATCGGCGGCGCGGAGGCGCAGCCCGCAGCGGCCAGAAGTGCTGCCACAGTCAGTGGCAGCCAGATGCGTCGGATCATGGTACGCACAGGGCGGTGAGACCAACCCCATGTCCTCGGACGGAAACGGGCGCGATTATAGGGACGCGGTGTCGGACGACGAGTTCGAGCCCGATGTCGAGACACGCCGATTCGCGGTTGACGGTGCCTCCCATGGCGAACGGCTCGACAAGCTGCTGGTATTGCATGCGGGCGAGTTCTCGCGCAGCCACCTGCAGGGATTGGTCGAGCGCGGGTTGGCGCATATAGATGGCGCGCCGGCCCGTGCGTCATCGCAGCGCGTTCGTGCCGGGCAGGTTGTCGAGATCGAGTTGCAGCCCACCGACGAGAGCCAGGCGTTCCGGGCCGAGCCCATGGCGCTCGCGATCGTCGACGAGGACGAGCACCTGCTGGTGATCGACAAGCCCGCCGGGCTCGTGGTGCATCCGGCACCGGGGCATTGGCAAGGCACCCTCGTCAATGGCCTGCTGGCCCATCACGCGGCGGCCGCCACCCTGCCGCGTGCCGGCGTCGTGCACCGACTGGACAAGGACACGTCGGGCCTGATGGTGGCGGCCAAGTCGCTGTTGGCGATGACTTCACTGACGCGCGCCATCGCGGCCCGCGCGGTACGGCGCGAGTACATCGCGATCGTGCATGGCGTGGTCGCCGCGGGGCTGGTCCAGATCGACGCACCCATAGGGCGCGATCCTGTCTCACGGGTGCGCATGGCC
>JAOUIM010000369.1 GCA_029884035.1 Aquincola sp.
GGTTGCGCTGATCTTCATGGCGTCGTTCGCGTTGGGCCTGTCGGCAAGAACACAGATCGGTCAGGCTCTCGGACGATGGCTGGAGCGCAACACCGTTGGCCGCCTGTCGCTCTACGCGGTTCTGAAGAACATATCCACGCGACTGATCGAGATCGGCGAGGGTGACAGCCACTTCAGACCAGCGCTGCTCGACTCGGGCAATGGGCAACGGGAGTTGGCCTATGTCGTCGAAGATCACGGCGACGGACTTGCCACGATCATGCTGCCCCGCGCTCCGACGCCATTCTCCGGCGAGATCAAGATCGTGCCCGTGACGCAACTGGTGATGATCGACGCAAAGCTCGGGGATCTCACCAAGGTCGTCAGCCAATGGGGCATGGGCGCCCACGCCTTGCTCGCCAGGCGCGCCCGCAGCTAGAGGCGCACTCGGAAGCGTTTGCAATTTCGCCGAAGTGGCGGCGCCCGTCGTTTTCGCTTCCGCTCCAGCCAAACCTTAGGGGCTGCCCCCCAAGGTCGGGCTCCATCAATACATGAGCGTGTCGAGCCCGCCCGAGAAATAGCGAAGCACGAACTGGTTCAGCGCCTTATGCAGGCCCGGATCCTCGCGCCCGCCATATCGCGCGTGCAGGTCCTTGGCCAGTCCGGCGAAAAGGCCCACCAAGACCGGGTCGAAGTGGCCGCCACTGCCCCGTTCAAGGATCTGCATGGATTGTTCGAACGAGAACGGCTCCTTGTACGGTCGACGCGAAGTGAGCGCATCGAACACGTCACAGATGGCGAAGATCCGCGCTGCCATCGGAATCGCCTCACCCTGCAACCGCCTCGGGTAGCCGCTGCCGTCGAACTTCTCGTGATGCGAACCGACCACGTCCGCGGCGTCGGCGAGCCATTCCGAGCGCCGAATGATCTGCAGCCCATGTTCGACGTGGCCCTGCATGACCGAGAACTCCTCCGCGTCGAGCCTTCCCGGCTTGTGCAGGATGCGATCGCGGATGCCGATCTTGCCGACGTCGTGAAGGAACGAACCCTTGATCAGCGCGCGCATCGCGTCGGCATCGAGACCCGCCGCCTCGGCAAGTTGCACGGCGTATAGCGTGACCCGATAGTTGTGGGCGTCGGTGTCGCTGTCGCGTTGCGCGATGGCACTGCCCAGCACCTGGACGATCTCGAGATTGGCGGCAAGAACGCGCTCCGAGAAGCTGGCCAGGCGTCGCGTCAGGACGAGGATGACCGGGTACAGCAGCAGGCTGGTCGACAACACGATCAGCACCACATAGGCAGCGGTCTCGAAGGCTGCACGCCACGCATCGTCGATAGCAGCGTCGGACAGTGCGTACAGGCCTTCGCCATAGACAGCCGTCCCGCCTTGTCGGTCTGGAATGGCCAGTGCGACGTGGATATGCGGTCGCCCGCCAATGTCGACCGTCTGCTTCCATGGGTCATCGCCGGTCGGAAAGCGCGTCGGTGACTGCTTGACGAAAGCATCCAGTTGAGGTGGCTGCGCTCCTGTGGCCATGACGCGCTGCGCGAGGATGGAGCCGTCTGCTTCGTAATAGCGCTCGAACACGAACTGCCCATGGCGCGACACGATGCTGGGTTGGGTGATCCCGTCGAGAGAGCGCTGGATGGCCAGTTCCAATGTCGTGCCCGGCACCTGCAAGTTCACCTGCACGGCTGTCCTGAGTCGCTCAACGCCGTTGATGGCATGGGTGACGGCGTCCTCGCCGATGACGTCATAGCGCGTCAGTAATGCTGTTGCACCGAACAGCGCAGCGACGCCGATGCCACCGAACAGCAGCCGAAGCACGAGCGTGCGATGAACGAAAGCCTTCAGTCCGCGCGATGCTGATCCGCCAGGTTGGAACACCGGAGCATTCATATTCGTCGATTGTCCGCGAGTGTCGGGTCAATCTTCCCGGCGACCCTCAGGCGGCGACTTGCGCCACGTCGCATGCTTCAAAGCAACCAGTCGATCGGCAAGGCCGACAGAAGACCGACCCCAAAGCGTGTCGACCAGTCGGTTTCCGGATCGACGTCGTAACGCTTCTCCTCGCCCGAGGCGGTGCGCGCGATCCACACCAGACGAGCGCCTTGCGCCATCGAGGCTTCGCCACTTGCAAGGCCTTCACCGGCCGCTGCCAGGCGGACTTCGTAAGCGATCAGCGGTGCTTCCGTTTCGAAAAAGCGTGCGAAGGCATCGCCACCCCTCGTGCTGTCGATGACCACGCCCATCTCGGTATTCAATCGTGCCGAGCGCAGGTCGAAATTGAACGAGCCGATGAAGAATCGCGCGCGGTCCACGGCATAGGTCTTCGCGTGCAGGCCCGCGACCTTGCCCGCCCCAAAACGGCCCTCGACCTGCAGCTTCGCCTTGTTCGCCGTTGGCTTCAATTCGTACAACACGATCCCCGCCCTCAGCAGATCCTCACGTCGCTTCAGGTACCCGGCATGCACGATGCGCTCGTCCGATGCCGCCAGTGAATTGGTCAGGACGCGCACCTTCACCCCGCGCCGTGCCATTTCCGCCAGCATCGCCGTGCCCTCGTCACCTGGCACGAAATATGGCGAGACGATGTCGAAGGAATTCTCGGGCCGGCCAAGCCTCTTCATCAGTTCAGGAAACAGCAGCACGTCGGTGCGCTCGCTCGTGTCGAGTGTCTTCGCCGGGTCGTCGTACAACACCTGCGCCGTGGTCCACTCGAACACGATCTGCTCCGACAGCAACTCGCTCATGATCGGGGTCTGCCGTACTGCATTGAGATAGTCGACTGAAACCGGGTCCGCCCGCGCGGCGTCGAACAGGCTCTGCAGCGCCGCCGCCCCGTCCGCACCGGATGAGCCGACGAAGCCGGCGGCCGGATAGGCAGACGGGCTGTTCCAGTAGAGGTCGAATTCCGTCGACACCTCGGCCACGGTGAGTCCGATGGCGAGCACGTCGATGTCGGCGAAGCCGATGCCGCTGCCAGCGCCGAAGTACTCGTTGGCGATGTTGCGCCCGCCAATCACGGTGACCTGGTTGTCGACGGTGAACGACTTGTTGTGCATGCGCCGGTTCAAGCGCCCGAAGTTCGTCAGGTAAGCCCAGGCCCGCGCGTCGCGCTGCGCGAACGGGTTGTAGAGGCGCAGTTCGATGCTCGGATGCGCGGCGAGCGCTGCAAGCGTGGGGTCGAGCCCGCTGGTGCTGGCGTCGTCGAGCAGCAAGCGCACCCGAACGCCGCGTTCAGCCGCCTGCCAAAGCTTCTCGAGAAGCAAGGTTCCTACCTGGTCGCCGCTCCAGATGAAGTACTGCGCGTCCAGCGTCTTCTGCGCCGCGTCGGCCAGCAGGGCACGGGCCGCGAAGGCATCGTAGGCCGCAGTCAACTCATGAATCCCGGACTTGCCCGGGTGCATGGCAATGTAGGGTGCCACTGCGCGCCCAAGCCGGGTATCGGCCGTGTCGGCACTTGCAGTCGAGACGATGCGATCCTTTGGTGGCGGCAGGCTAGCACAGCCCGCCATCAGTGAGAGACATGCCAGCAGCAGCAGCGAGGCGAAGCGATTCATCATGGTCCAGGGGCTGTTGGGCGGGTCTGCCTATTCTCTCAGTGGTGGGCAAAAGCATCACTGCGAGACCGCTCATGCGGCCCGAGCCGCTGGCTCGACGGAGTCGAAGTGCTTCGCAGGTCGACGTGGGCGACCGCTGGCAGTCTAGTCAGGACTCTGGCCTGCTGTTGGGTTGGCATCAACGACCTTGAATCAGGCGGCATACCGAACCGGCCCATGCTCGAAGCAGCTCTTGATCCGCTCGGGTCGCCGCTGAACGCTTCGCAGCTGCCTGGCCGCGACTTTGGCGAGTTTGAACTTGGTGCGCGCTGGCGCGACCGCGCTGACCACGCGGCCGGCGGACAGCGCAGAGGCAGTCGTCGCCCCGCACCGCCGGGCC
>JAOUIM010000370.1 GCA_029884035.1 Aquincola sp.
ATGCAGTCCGACGATTCCCCCGCCGCGCTGCGCGAGCGCGTCACGTCCAAAGGGGGCACCACCCAAGCCGCGATCGGCGTGCTCGAAGCCGCCGGCGTCAAGGACGCGTTCGTGCGCGCGCTGCTGGCCGCGCGCGCGCGCGCCGAGGAACTCGGCCGCTGAGCCGCCGCCTCAGGCGCAGCGTTCGGCGATCGAATGGTCGTGGCCGAGGGTCACGCTGCTGCTCTTCGTGACCACCTGGCCCGCCTTGAGCATCGCGAGCTCGGCGACGGTGAAGGTCACGCTGTGGGTGTGCGCGGCGGTGCCCTGGATGTCGTAGGTCTTGTCGGTGGGTGAGTCGAGGTCGGTCAGCAGCACCGTCAGCACATGGCCATGGTTGTCGCTGATGCTCACCCCGCACGCGCCGCCGGCCGGGGCCGGCGGCGGCGCCGGTGGGCTGCTGCTGCCCCCGCCGCCGCAACTGGCGAGAGCCCAGCCGCTGCCCACCATCTGCACCAGAAACGCCTTGCGAGTCAGCGCCATCGCCGTCTCCTTCCGCTGTGCGCACATGCGCTTCGGTATACGGGCGCGCCGGCCTGCGACTTGCCAGCGTTGCAACACCTTGCCGATGGCGGCACGGCGTCCGCAAGGCCGCGGCGCCGTCATGCGTACACGCTTCATGCGCGGCTCGCCGCTGCGTCAGGAGACGAACATGTCCAAGCGAATCTGGAAGGCGATGGTGATTGCAGCCGCCCTGGTGCTGGTTCCGGCCGCGCGAGCCGACGGCAGCGACAGCGGCGGCGGAGGCGATACGGACGACAGCGCGACGCAGCCCGACTACGTCAAGGGCGTCGCGGCGATCAAGGCGCAGCGTTACGCCGAGGCGATCGCATTGCTGGGCCGCCACGTGCTGTCGCACGATGGGCATGCCGACGGCCACAACTGGCTGGCCTACGCCTATCGCAAGTCGAGTCGCCTGGACGACGCGTTCCGCCACTACAAGCGCGCACTCGGGATCGACCCGCAGCACCTGGGTGCGCATGAATACCTCGGCGAGGCCTACCTCATGGCCAAGCAACCCGACGAGGCGCGCAAGCAGCTGCAACGGCTGGCGCAGTTGTGCGCGTCGCAGTGCGAGGAGTACCGCGACCTGCAACGCGCGATCGGCGAGTTCACCGCGAAACGCTGAGCGTCAGCGCAGCGCCAGATCGAGTGCCGCGCCTGCAAACAGTGCGGCGCCGATCCAATGGTTCAGGCGGAAGGCCTTGAAGCAGCCGTCGCGCGTGCGAGCGCGGATCAGGGTGAAGTGCCAGAGCGCCTGCACGGCTGCGACAGCGACACCGACGAGGAACCAGCCGCCGAGCCCGAGCCCACGTCCCAGCGCCGCCCAGGAGCCCAGGTGCAGGCCGTAGAACACCATCACCGCGGCAACGTCGTGGCGCCCGAGCGTGATTGCCGATGTCTTCATGCCGATCCTGACGTCGTCGTCGCGGTCGACCATCGCGTACTCGGTGTCGTAGGCCAGGACCCAGGACAGATTCGATGCGAACAGCGCCCAGGCCGGCCAGGGCAGCGCGGCCCGCATGGTGTCCCAGGACAGCACGCCACCGCCCAGCACCGCAGCGAAGGCCATCGGGATGCCGAACGAGAACGCGAAGCCCAGCACCGCCTGAGGCATCGCGACCACGCGCTTGGCGAAAGGGTAGACGAGCGTGATCGCCAGCGCGACGATCGACAGCGCGGCGGCCGTCGGATTGGTCGTCAGCACCAGCCCGAAGGCCGCGAGCGCGAGCACCGCGCCGAGCGCGAGTGCCTCACTGACCGACACCGCGCCGCTCGTCACCGGCCGCTGCGACGTGCGTTTGACATGCCGGTCGAATTCGCGGTCGGCCACGTCGTTGACGCAGCAGCCGGCGCTGCGCATCAGGATCGTGCCGAGAACGAACACCACCGTCAGATGCCAGCCTGGAAATCCGTCGCCCGCGATCCACAGCGCCGACAGCGTGGGCCACAGCAGCAGCAGCCAGCCCGCCGGGCGATTCCAGCGGATCAGGTCGAGGTACAGGCGCAACCTGGAGGCCATGGCCGTCTTGTCAGCCACCCGCCTTGTGGAACACCAGGCCGGCGTGCTCGCGCATCGTGTGGAAGCGGATCTTGGGCCAGTTGCCCTCGATCGCTCGCAACTCGGGCGCGTACTCCACGAGAAGCGTCGGCGCGTCGACCGCGTCGTAGGCCACGCGGTGTGCGTTGCCGTCGATGAAACGCTGCAGTTCCTTCGGGTCGTCGGCCGTCACCCAGCGCGCGATCTGGAAGCGAGACGGCGTGATGCGCGCCTTGCAGCCGTACTCGTGCTCGAGGCGGTGCGCCACGACCTCGAACTGAAGCTGTCCGACCGCGCCCAGCAGCAGCACCGAGCCCGCCACCGGGCGGAACACCTGGATCGCGCCCTCCTCGCCGAGCTGCGTCAGGCCGGCCTTCAACTGCTTGGTGCGCAACGGATCGGCCACCTCGACGCTGCGGAACATCTCGGGTGCGAAGAAGGGCAGGCCCGTGTACTGCAGTGCCTCGCCCTCGGTCAGCGTGTCGCCCAGCTGCAGGACGCCGTGGTTCGGAATGCCAATGATGTCGCCGGCAAAGGCCTCGTCGAGCAGTTCGCGGCGTTGTGACAGGAAGCTCACGACCGTGTTGGGGCGCAGCTCCTTGCCCGAGCGCACCACTTTCAGCCGCATGCCGCGCTCGAAGTGGCCCGAGGCCACGCGCACGAAGGCGATCCGGTCGCGGTGAGCTGGGTCCATATTGGCCTGGATCTTGAACACCACGCCGCTGAACTTGGGCTCGTCGGGCTTCACCTCGCGCTGCATCGCCGTGCGCGCCGAGGGCGGCGGCGCCAGATCGACAAGCGCGTCGAGCACCTCCTTGACGCCGAAGTTGTTGATCGCCGAGCCGAAGAACATCGGCGTCTGGTGGCCCGCGAGGAACTGCGACTCGTCGAACGAGGGCGCGGCAGTCCGCACCAGTTCGATGTCGTGTGCGGCGTGCGTCCACTCGGCGCCAAAGCGTTCGGCATAAGCCGGGTTGTCGAGCCCCTGGAGAATCTCGTCGGCGTCGTGGTGCCGGTCTTCGCCGGGCGTGAAGACACGCATGCGCTCTTCGCGCAGGTCCATCACGCCGTGGAAGCGCTTTCCCATGCCCACCGGCCAGGTGAAAGGCACGACGCTCATGCCGAGCTCGCGCTCGATCTCGTCCATCAGCGCCAGTGGCTCCTGCACCTCGCGGTCCATCTTGTTGACGAAGGTCAGGATCGGCGTGTTGCGCGCGCGGCAGACCTGCAGCAGGCGGCGCGTCTGCGGTTCGACGCCGTTGGCCGCGTCGATCACCATCAGCGCGGCGTCCACCGCGGTCAGCACCCGGTAGGTGTCCTCCGAGAAATCCTGGTGACCCGGCGTGTCGAGCAGGTTGATGACGCAGCCGCGGTATTCCATCTGCATCACCGACGACGCGACCGAGATGCCGCGCTGCTTCTCGATTTCCATCCAGTCCGATGTGGCGTGGCGCGCGGCCTTGCGCGCCTTGACGCTGCCGGCGATCTGGATCGCGCCCGAGAACAGCAGCAGCTTCTCGGTCAGCGTGGTCTTGCCCGCGTCGGGGTGCGAAATGATGGCGAAGGTGCGGCGGCGCCGCACTTCGGTGGCGATATCGGGCATGGTGCGATTATCGAGGGGCCATGCCGGAGCTGCCCGACATCACCGTCTACGTCGACAGCCTCGCTGCCAAGGTGGGTGGCGACACGCTCCAGCGCGTACGTATCGGCAACCCGTTCCTGCTGCGCACGGCTGTGCCGCCGATCGCCAGCGCCGAAGGCAAGAAGGTGCTGGGCATCGAGCGCATGGGCAAGCGCGTCGTCATCGCGCTGGAGGGAGAGCTGTTTCTGGTGATGCA
>JAOUIM010000371.1 GCA_029884035.1 Aquincola sp.
GGCCATGATCAACGCGCCCACAGCGCCCATCGCGCCGCCTTCGGTCGGGGTGGCGACGCCGAGAAAGATCGTGCCCAGCACGAGGAAGATCAGGACCAGCGGCGGGATCAGGACGAAAGTCACCTGCTGGGCCAGGCGCGACAGCAGGCCCAGGCCGGTGGCGCGGTTGATCAGCGCCAGCGCGAGCGCCAGTAGCGAGGACACCGTCATTGCCATGATGAAGGTCTCGTCGCCGGGGGACGGCAACGTGCGCCCCGTGGCCCAGACCATGAAGCCGTGGTGCACCTTGGTCCAGGCGAAGCCGGCCACCGCACACACCGCCAGCAGCACCAGCAGCGAGCGGTGACCGCTGGCGCCGTTGGCCTCACGGTAGATGCGCGCCTCGGCGGGAAGCGCCGGCACCCACTTGGGCCGCACGATGGCCACCGCAGCGACGAACAGCAGGTACAGGCCCACCGTCATCAGGCCGGGGACGAGCGCGCCGGCGTACATGTCACCGACCGAGCGGCCCATCTGGTCGGCCAATACGATCAGCACCAGCGACGGCGGAATCGCCTGCGCCAGCGTGCCGCTCGCGGTGATCGTGCCGGTGGCGACGGTGCGGTTGTAGCCGTAGCGCAGCATGATCGGCAGCGAGATCAGGCCCATCGAGATTACCGCGGCGGCCACCACGCCCGTGGTGGCGGCCAGCAGCGCGCCGACCAGGATCACCGCAACGGCCAAGCCGCCGCGCAGCGGACCGAAGACCTGGCCGACAGTCTCCAGCAGCGCTTCGGCCATGCCGGAACGCTCGAGGATGATGCCCATGAAGGTGAAGAACGGGATCGCCAGCAGCGTCTCGTTGCTCATGATGTTGAACACGCGCAGCGGCAACGCCTGGAACAGCGCGGTGGAAAACAGGCCCGCCTCCATGCCGATGAAACCGAACAGCAGGCCGGTTGCCGCGAGGCCAAACGCCACCGGAATACCCGTCAGCAGGAAGAACAGAAGGCCGCAGAACAGCAGCGGCACGAAGTTCTGGGCGATGAAGGCGGTCATCTCAGTTCGCCCCCTTGGCCGCTGGCGCCTTCTCGGCGGCCTGCGCCAGCTCTTCGATCAACTCCTCTTCGGCGGTCTTGTCATGTTCGACCGAGAACGGCTGATCGCGGTGGCCCGTGAGGAAGGCAATGCGCTTGATGAGCTCTGAGATCGCCTGTGCACACAGGATCGCGAATCCGAGCGGCAGCAGCATCAGCACCGGCCATCGGATCAGCCCGCCGGCGTTCTGGCTCATCTCACCGGTCTGCCAGGCGCGGTAGAACAGCGGCCAGCCGAGGTCGATCATGATGAGGGCCAGCGGGATGGTGAAGATGACGATGCCGATGGCATCGATGATCGCGTTCGTGCGCCTGGACAGCTTGCTCGAGATGAAGTCGATGCGCACATGCCCGTTCTTGAGCATGACGTAGCCGACGCCGAGCATGAACACGCCGGCGAACAGGTACCACTGGATCTCGAGCCACGCATTCGAGCCGATGTCGAATGCCTTGCGCAGGATCGCGTTGCCGGAACTGATGACCACGGAGGCCAGCACCAGCAGGCCGATCAGCTTGCCGAGCAGTTCATTGACGCGGTCGATCGCGCCCGATAGCTTGAGTAACACTCCCACTGCCGAACCCTCCGCGTATCCGATTCCGCGCGATTCTGGCAGCGTTCCAGCCGCCCGCCGAAGGGTTTAACCCGCAGCCTGCGCCAGGGCGAAAAGCCGCGCCGAGCGGGCGCCGCTGCGGCAGAAGACGAGGACGGGCCGCGGCAACTCGGCGAGCAGCCGCGCGAAGTCGGCAACATCCTCCGGCGACTGGTACGAACCACTGACCGGCAGGAAACGGTACTCGAGGCCCGCCGCGCGCGCGGCCGCCTCGATCGCGGCGTTCGGCGGCTGGTCGGGCCCGTGCTCGTAGTCGGGCCGGTTGTTGATCACGCTGCGAAATCCGACGCGCGCCGCCTCTGACATGGCTTCGGGGGTGAGCTGCGGCGCAACGCACACATCGGGTGCAACGGCCCGCAGGGAAAGGGTCGTGTTCATCGAGGCAGGATAAGAGGTCACTTGACCAGCGCGGCCTTGACGACCGATGACACCAGGCTCATGTCGGCCTTTCCGGCCAGCTGGGCCTTTGCTGCGGCCATCACCTTGCCCATGTCGCCCGGACCTGTGGCGCCGACCTCGGCGACGATGCGGCGCACTTCGCCGGCCACCTCGTCGGCCGACAGGCGCCGCGGCAGGTAGCCCTCGAGGATGCCCAGTTCGGCGCTTTCCTTGTCGACCAGGTCGGTGCGACCGGCCTGCGCGAATGCGGCGATCGAGTCCTTGCGCTGCTTGGCGAGCTTGTCGACCACGCCAACCACCTGCCCGTCGTCGAGCGTGATGCGCTCGTCGATCTCCCTCTGCTTGATGGCGGCCAGCAAGAGCCGGATGGTCGACAGTCGCGCTGCGTCCTTGGCGCGCATGGCGGCCTTCATGTCTTCGGTGATGCGGTCTCTCAGGGTCATCTCGTGTCTCCAGAAACGAAACGAGCCCGCCGCGGTGTCCCGCGCGGGCTCGAGTTCGGCTGCGCCAGCGGCTCAGTACAGTTTCTTGGGCAGCTGCATCGAGCGCACGCGTTTGTAGTGGCGCTTGACGGCAGCGGCCTTCTTGCGCTTGCGCTCCGCGGTGGGCTTCTCGTAGAACTCGCGGGCGCGCAGTTCGGTCAGCAGGCCCAGCTTTTCGATCGTGCGCTTGAAGCGGCGCAGGGCCACGTCGAACGGTTCGTTTTCCTTGACGCGAATCGTGGTCATGAAACAGGAAATCCTTGTCTTGCGCTCGAAGGCCCAGGGGGCCGTTGGGGGCGGAACTTGCGGAGACCCGGCCGTCCCGAGCATGGGTGGACAGCAAAGCCGCAAATTATATCCTCACCTCGGTTAGGCGGGGGCCCCGCACTGCGAGCCGGATTTTCGGGTCAGCCATCGCTAACATCGGGTCTCCGACACCGTCCATGCCAGAGATCGATCCCTCCCTGATGGCCGCGCTTGCACAGGCGCTGCCTGCGTTGCTTGAACGCGACCAGGACGGCTGGGCGGTCAAGGACCCGGCCACCGGCGCGTGGCTCGTTGCCGATGCCCGGCTGGCCGCCTGGTTGCACCGGGAGCCGTCCCGAATCGCCGGCAGCACCGACGCCGACCTGTTCGGTGCCGCGGCTGCCGCCGCACAACGGGCGGCCGACCAGGCCACACTGGCGCACGGCGGCCCGGTGACGACCGAGCACCGGATCGAACTGGCCGGGCAGCGCCGTGAGTTCAGTGTCTTGCGGTGTCCGGCGGTCGGCGGCGACGGCCGATCACTGCTGGTGACGGTCTGGCGTGACCTCGCGCCGGTCCGCAAGCGCGAAGCGCAGTCCAAGGCTGCGCTCGAGCAACTCGAGCGCGAGCAACTGGCCAACGAGCAGTTGCGCAAGCAGGCATCGCTGCAGACGCCGCGCGACAACGCCACCGGCTTGTACAACCTGGCGCACTTCGAGGATCAGCTCCGCCGCGAAGTCGACCTCAGCACGCGCGAACACCGCGAATTTGCCCTGGCCGCGATCGAGATCGATCCGCTGGCTCCTGACGTGGCCGCACTCGGTTCCGCGCCGATGGTCCGGGTGCAGGAGGCGCTGGGCCGCTTGTTGCGAGGCAACACGCGGGCCATGGATGCGTCGTGCCACTACGACGAGAAGCGCTTTGCGGTGCTGCTTTCTGGGGTCGGTCTGGCGACGGCACATTCGCGGATGGAGGGGCTCAGGCGCCAGTGTGCAACCCAGATCGTGGCGCATGAAGGGCGCGAGATCGGATTCACGGTCTCGATGGGCGTGGCCAGCTTCCCGCACACCGCCCACACCCAGGAAGATCTGAGCAGCGCTT
>JAOUIM010000030.1 GCA_029884035.1 Aquincola sp.
AGACGCTCGTGGACCCCAAGGGCCGCAAGGGTTACGACGCGCATGTAGGCAAGCGCGGCGTCAAGCTCTCGGGCGGCCAGCGCCAGCGCGTGGCGATCGCGCGTGTGATGTTGAAGGACGCGCCGATCCTGCTGCTCGACGAAGCCACCAGCGCGCTCGACAGCGAGGTCGAGGCCGCGATCCAGGCCAGCCTGTACAAGCTGATGGAAGGCAAGACCGTGGTGGCGATCGCGCACCGCCTGTCGACCATCGCGGCGATGGACCGCCTGATCGTGATGGACCGCGGACGCATCGTCGAGCAGGGCACGCACCGCGAGCTTCTGGCGCGCGGCGGCATCTACGCGCGGCTGTGGGAACACCAGAGCGGCGGCTTCCTCGGCGAGGAGGCGGACGAAGAGATCACCGCGGAGGACGCCGTTGCCGTCAAGTAGCCTGCCCTTCGGCTGGGCACTGGTCGGCCCGGGGAACATCGCAGGGCGCTTTGCAGCTGCGGTCAAGGGCATCGACGGTGCTCGCCTGGCCGCCGTGGTCGGGCGCGACGCCGACCGTGCCGCGGCCTTCGCCGCGCAGTGGGGCGATGGCACGACCGTGGCATCGACCGACCTCGCCGCCACGCTGGCGCGCGCCGACGTGCATGCGGTGTATGTCTGCACGCCGCATCCGCAGCACGCCGCATCGGTGCGTGCCGCGCTCGAGGCTGGCAAGCCGGTGCTGTGCGAGAAGCCGCTCACGCCCAGCGCCGCAATGACGCGGCCGCTGGTCGAGCTGGCGCGCGAGCGCGGCGTGTTCCTGATGGAAGCGGTTTGGACGCGCTTCCTGCCGATCTACGCCACGGTGCACCGCTGGATCGCCGACGGCCGCATCGGCGCGGTGCGCGCGATGCAGTCCAGCTTCGTGATCGACCGCCCACCGATCCCGGGCCACCGGCGCACCACGGCCGTGCTCGGTGGCGGCACGCTGCTGGACATCGGCATCTACTGCATCACCGTCTCGCGCATGGCGCTGCCCGGCGTGCCGGTGCGCGCCTTCGACGTGCGGGCGCTAAAGAACGATGAAGGCGTGGACGTGCAGTTGCAGGCGCAGCTCGACTTCGGCGACGGCCGCATCTCGCAGTTCGTCTGCGGCTGGTTCGCCGACGGGCCCAACGAGTTCCTGATCCTCGGCGAGCGCGGCCGCATCGTCGTGCACGGCGGCTTCTGGCAGGCCACGCGCGCCACGCTGCACGCCGGCGGCGAGCCGGCGCAGACCGTCGAGGCACCGTTTCGCGTCAACGGCTTCGAGTACGAGATCGAGGAGGCAATGCGCTGCATCCGCGCCAGCCTCGCCGAGAGCCCGGGCCTGCCGCCGGCCGAGTCGCTCGCGGTCGTCGAGCTGATGGACGCGATGCGCGCACGGATCGGCGTGCGCTACCCGTTCGAAACGTAGCGCTGCCGCCCTGCGGCGGGTCCGTGCGCAGCGGCGACTGTGCCGGTCGGCACCGGCGCGCCCTGTCCCGCCGCGCCGGCAGCGGGCGCGCCGCTTGACCGATCAGGGGGCTCAAGCACCGATCATTCACATATGCTACTCTTGATGTAGCATATGTTTCACTCATGTACGCGCTGCTGCTGCTCACCCTGCCGACCCGGCCCAACGCCGTGCGCCTGCGCATCTGGCGCACCCTGAAGGCGCAGGGCGCGGCCTCGCTGCGCGACGGCGCCTACCTGCTGCCGGCGGCCGAAGCGCCGCGCTTCGACGCGCTGGCCGCCGAGGTGCGCGCGCATGGCGGCAGCGCCACGGTGCTGGCCACCGCGTCGCGCGACGCGGCGCAGGCCGACGAACTGGCCGCGCTGTTCGACCGCCGCGCCGCCTACGCGCTGTGGCGCGACGACGCCACCGCGCTGCGGCGCGAGGCGCCGCGCCTGGCCGAAACCGAAGCGCGGCGGCGCCTGCGTGCGGTGGCCGACGCGCTCGACGCGCTGCGCGCCATCGACTTCTTCCCCGGCGCCGCCGCCGAGCAGGCGCGCGAGGCGCTGGACGCGCTGCGCGCCGAGATCGAACAGCGCTTCGCGGGCGGAGAACCGCGCGCCCGGCGCGGCCGTGCGCTGCCGCGGCTCGACGCGCGCGACTTCCAGGGCAAGCGCTGGGCCACGCGCGCGCGACCCTGGGTCGACCGCCTTGCGTCGGCCTGGCTGATCCGTCGCTTCATCGACCGCGAGGCGCGCTTCGCCTGGCTGACCGACATCCACCGCCTGCCGCGCGGCGCGATCGGCTTCGACTTCGACGGCGCACGCTTCACCCACGTCGGCGCGCGCGTCACTTTCGAGATGCTGGCCGCGAGCTTCGGCCTCGACGCCGACCCGGCGCTGCAACGCCTGGGCGCGATGGTGCGATTCATCGACGCCGGCGGCATCCCGGTGGCCGAGGCTGCCGGCGTGCAGCAGGTGCTGGCCGGGTTGCGCACGCTGCACGAGCAAGACGACGACCGGCTGCTCGACGCCGCCTGCGGCGTGTTCGATGCGCTGTATGCGCAAGGGGCCGCGGCATGAACACCCCGGCGCCAAGCAGCGTGTCGTTCGGGCAAGCGCTGAGGTTCTGGTTGAAGCTCGGATTGATCAGCTTCGGCGGCCCTGCGGGCCAGATCGCGATCATGCACACCGAGCTGGTCGAGCGGCGGCGCTGGATCAGCGAGCGGCGCTTCCTGCACGCGCTGAACTACTGCATGCTGCTGCCCGGCCCCGAGGCGCAGCAGCTCGCCACCTACATCGGCTGGCTGATGCATCGAAGCTGGGGCGGGATCGCGGCCGGAGCGTTGTTCGTGCTGCCGTCGCTCTCCATCCTGATCGCACTGGCCTGGGTCTACCTGCGATTCGGCCAGGTGCCGGTGGTGGCCGGCGTGTTCTACGGATTGAAGGCAGCCGTCGCCGCGCTGGTGCTGCATGCGGCCCACCGCATCGGCTCACGTGCCTTGAGGAACGGCTGGCTCTGGGTGCTTGCCGCCGCTGCGTTCGTTGCGATCTTTGCCTTCGACGTGCCCTTCCCGGCCATCGTGGCGACCGCGGCATTGATCGGCTGGCTGGGCTCACGCTGGGCGCCGCAGGTGTTTGCCGTCGGCGGCAGCCATGGCGGTGACGTCAAGACGGATTTCGGCCCGGCGGTGATCGACGACGCCACGCCCACGCCCGCACACGCGCGCTTCACGCGCGCTCGCCTCGCAGCGGTGCTCGGCATCGGCCTGGCGTTGTGGGCCGCGGCCATGGCCGGGGCGGTGACCAACGAGACGCTCGGCACGATGGCGCGCTTCTTCACCCAGGCCGCGCTCGTCACCTTCGGCGGCGCCTACGCCGTGCTGCCCTACGTCTACCAGGGCGCGGTCGAGCAGTATCAATGGGCGACCGGGCCGCAGATGATGGCCGGCCTGGCCCTCGGCGAGACCACGCCCGGGCCGTTGATCATGGTGGTGGCCTTCGTCGGCTTCGTCGGCGGCTGGACCCAGGCGCTGTTCGGCCCCGACACGCTGTTTGCCGCCGGGGCGGTGGCCGCCTGCGTGGCCACCTTCTTCACCTTTCTGCCCTCGTTCGTGTTCATCCTGGCCGGCGGCCCGCTGGTCGAGGCCACGCATGGCCGGCTGGGCTTCACCGCGCCGCTGGCGGCGATCACGGCCGCGGTGGTCGGCGTGATCGCCAACCTCGCGCTGTTCTTCGCCGGCCACGTGCTGTGGCCCGACGGTTGGGGCGGCCGCTTCGACATCCCCGCCGCCGCGATCGGTCTGGCGGCCGCCGTGGCGCTGTTTCGATTCAAGGTTGGCGTGATCCCGCTGCTGGCCGCCTGCGCCGCGATTGGCGTGGCGCTCACCTTCATTCCACGGAGCTTCGCATGACGATCGCCCTGCCCCTGCCCTATCCCGCCGACGCGTTACGCGGCCTGTCGCAACGCCTCGTTGCGAGCCACCACCAGAACAACTACGGCGGCGCGGTCAAGCGCCTGGGTGCAATCCGCGCCCAGCTCGCCGCCACCGACCCCGCTTCGGCGCCGGGCTTCGTGCTCAACGGCCTGAAGCGCGAGGAACTGATCGCCACCAACTCGATGCTGCTGCACGAGCTGTACTTCGCGAGCCTGGGTGGCGACGGACAGACGATGGAGCCGGCCTGGGCAATGGCGCTCGACGCCAACTTCGGCAGCGTCGAGCGCTGGCGCGCCGAGTTCACGGCGCTGGGCCGCGCGCTTTCCGGCGGCTCGGGCTGGGTGCTGCTCGCCTTCAACCCGCGCGAGGGCACGCTGGTCAACCAGTGGGCGGCCGACCACACGCACGCGCTGGCCGGCGGCGTGCCGCTGCTGGCGCTGGACATGTACGAACATGCCTACCACCTGGACTACGGCGCCGACGCCGCGGCGTATCTCGAGGCCTTCATGACCAACATCGACTGGGCCGCCGTCTACGCGCGCTACCAGGCCGCGGTGCATGCGGCCAGCGAGCCGTACGGCACCGAAGCCGTCGGCCGCGACGCCTTGGTGCTCGACGTGCGCCGTGCCGGGGTGTACGAGCGCGCCGAGCGCCTGATCGAGGGTGCCGCGTGGCGCGACCCGGCGCAGGTCGCGACATGGAGCGCCGAACTGCCGCGCGAAGGCAGCACCGTCGTCTACTGCGTTTACGGCCACGAAGTCGGCCGTGCCACGGCGCTGCGCCTGCGCGCCACAGGCCTCGACGCGCGCTTCCTGCGCGGCGGCATCGATGCCTGGCAGGCGCAGGGCCGGCCGATGAGGCCCAAGCCCGCGGGCTGAGCGTGGCGCCAGCGCGGGTGCCTATCATGCGCGGCCCCGTCCCCGAACCACCGCGCCATGTTCCAACGCATCCGCCCCTTCAGCACCCTGCTGCGCATCTTCGCGACCGGCGCGCTCGCCGCACTGCCGCTCGCAGCCACAATCCTGATCTTCGTCTGGGCCGCCGGCGTGCTGATCCGGTGGCTGGGGCCTGACAGCGTGATCGGCGGGCTGCTGGTGTCGATCGGCCTGGGAGTGGGCGGCTCCGAGGTGGTGGGCTACGTGCTCGGTGTGGCGATCGTCGCGGCGGCGCTGTTCGGCCTGGGCCTGCTCGTGGAGGCCGGACTGCAGCGCGGGATCGCGGCGGCGCTGCACGAGTTGATCGTGCGCATCCCGGTGGTGGGCACGATCTACGACCTGATCAAGAAGTTCGTCGCGCTGGTGCGCCCGGGCGAGGCCGGCGGCGAGGGCGCGCTCAAGTCGATGAGCGCGGTGTGGTGCCACTTCGGCGGCCCTGGCGGCAGCGCCGCGCTGGCGCTGCTGGGCAGCGACGTGCCGGTGCTCGTCAACGGCCAGCGCTGCCTGGCGGTGCTGATCCCCACCGCGCCGGTGCCGGTGGGCGGCGGCCTGCTCTACGTGCCGGAGTCGTGGGTCACGCGCGCCGACATCGGCGTCGAGGCAGTGACCAGCATCTACGTGTCGATGGGGTTGACCTCGCCGCAGCATCTGCCGCGCGCTGCGGCTGCCGCGCAAACGCCGCCCAAGGCTCAGCTGCCCGGGCCCTGAAAAGCGCCCGCGCGCAGCGTCACGACCAGCGTGTCGCGATGGCCGCCTCGCGCCGGATCGAGCGGCTGGATCGGCGTCGTCTCGTGGATCACACGTGCGTCGTCGAGGAGCAGCGTGGTCCACGGTTCGGTGAGCGTGAAGCGCTGGCCGGCCGGGCCATCGATGTCGAACACGCGCGTCTCACCGCCCTTGATGTTCTCGCGTGCGACCAGCGTCACCGCGACCAGGTCGACGCCGTCGCGGTGCGCGCCCTCGGGCGTCGGCCGACCGATGCCGCCGGCGGTGTCGATGCGAAACGGGTGCACCTCGACGAACCACGGCCCGCCGCCGGGCCGCCCCAAGGCGGCCGCGCCCCCCCGGGGGGCCGGCGCGGCACGCGCCTGGGGGGCCCTGTCCATGCCGCGCAAGGCGCCCGCGCGCGCGGCCAGCATCTTGACCAAGGGCGCCCATAGCGGCTCGTTCGTCATCGCCGGATCGAGCGGCTCGAACCAGCGCTCGATGCCGCCGTGCAGCGCGTTGTAGTCGAGGCTTTGCCAGTGCGCACGGTGCGGCACGGCACGCAGCATGTCGCCGTCGATGACGAACGAGCCGTGCCGGCGCTGCCGGTAGCGGCCGCCGTCGCGCAGGTGGGTGTCGGGCGCCAGCCGACCCCAATGGCCACGCCATGCCTCGAGCGCGCCGGCCGCGGCACCGATCAGCGTGTGCAGGCCCGCGGCGGAAAGCACCGCGCGGCCCTGCTCGCGCAGCATGGCATCGACGTTCTGAGGCGGCGTGATCGGCGGCGCCAGCTCGCGCAGGCTCACCGGACAACCCTCCGCGCTACGCGGTGCAGAATGAGCGCTTCGAAGCGGTCCTGCGTGCTCATGCTCTCGCGTCGGCCAGCGCGGCGCCCGCGACCAGGGCCTGCAGCTTGGCCTCGGCCACCGCACGCTTCATCGGTGCCATGCCGCAGTTGGTGCAGGCGATCAGCTTGTCGCGCGCGACGAACTGCAGAGCGCGGCCGATCGTCTCGGCCACCTCCTTTGGCGTCTCCACGGCGTCGCTGGCAACGTCGATCACGCCGACCATCACATCCTTGCCCTCGAGCAGGCCGATCAGGTCCAGCGGCACGTGCGAGTGCATGCACTCCAGGCTGACCTGGTCGATCGAGCTCCTGCGCAACGCCGGGAACACCTGCTCGTACTGGCGCCACTCGTGGCCCAGGGTGTCCTTCCACTTGCGGTTGGATTCGATGCCGTAGCCGTAGCAGATGTGCACCGCGGTCCTGCAGGTCAGGCCTTGCCTGGCGCGCTCCAGCGCCGCCACGCCCCAATCTGCCGCCTCGGCCATGTAGACGTTGAAGGCCGGCTCGTCGAATTGCACGATGTCGATGCCGTCGGCCTGCAGCGCCCTGGCCTCCTGGTTGAGTAGTTCGGCGAACGCGAACGCAAGCCTGACGCGGTCGCCGTAGAACCGGTCGGCGACGGTGTCGACGATTGTCATCGGCCCGGGCAGCGTGAACTTGGTGCGCCGCGTGGTGTGCGCGCGCAGCAGCCGGGCCTCGGTCTCGTGCACGCGGCCCCTCAGGCGCAGCGATGCGACGACCTGCGGCACCATGGCCTTGTAGCGGTCGGCTCGGATGCCCATCTCGACCTTGTGCTCGAAATCGATCCCTTCCACGCGCTCGAGGAATCCGTGCACGAAGTGCTGGCGGCTCTGCTCGCCGTCGCCGATGGTGGCCAGGCCCGCGTCCTCCTGCTCCTTGATCCACAGCAGCGTGGCGTCTCGTTTGGCGGCCGCCAGTTGCGCTCCCTCGGCGCGCCACTGCGGCCACAGCTTGTCGGTCTCGGCGAGCCAGGCCGGCTTGGGCAGGCTGCCGGCGATCGCGGTGCGGAAGGTCATTCGGGTCTCCTTATCGTTGCTCCAGGAGGATAACGGGCTCGATCGACCCGCGCGTGGGCAGTGTCGTACCGCCAATCCGGCGCTGTTGCGGCATTCGACTGTCGTTCGATGCGCATAGACTCTTGACGACGCCCACATGCCATGACCCGCGACGCCGACCTGCCTTCCGCCGCCGCCCTCGCTCGCGCCCTGGCCGAGGTGGAGCGATTGCGCGCCGAGAACGCGCGGCTGAGCGAACTGCTCGACATGGCGCAGGAGTTCGGCCGGCTGGGCGTCTGGGAGCGTGACCCGCACACGCTCGAAGGGCGCTGGGACAGTCATGTCTTCCGCTTCTTCGGCTTCGATGCCGCGAGCGGGCGCACACCGTCTTTCGCCGAGGCGCAGCGGCGAATCCACCCGGACGACCGCCTGAAGGAGGTCTTCCTGGCCTCGCTCGAGCAGCCCGGCGCGCACGCGCACCGTTACCGCGTCATGTTGCCCGACGGCGAGGTGCGGCAACTGCACTCGCAGTGGCGCGTGATCGCCGACGACGTCGGCCGTGCTTCGCGGGTGATCGGCGTGATGCTCGACGACACCGAGTCGCACCAGCTGGCGCGCGACGCCGCGACGGCCGCGGCCCAATTGGAGCTCGCGATTTCCCTTTCGGGCGTCGGACTGTGGCGCTACGACTTCGCAACCGAACGCGTGCACTACGACCTGCGCAGCCAGGCAATCCTTGCACGCCCGATGGGCCTCGAGGGCGTGCCGCTCGCGATTGAGCGTGACTGGATCCATCCGGACGACCTGCCGGAGATCGAGGCCGCGTTCGAGGCCGCACTGCGTGCCGAAACGCCGGTGGATACGCAGGCGCGTTACCGCCACGGCGATGGCACCTGGCGCACGATCCTGATGCGGCGCATCGTGCAGCACGACGCCAAGGGCCAACCAACCGTGATGGTCGGTGTCGGGCTGGACGTCACCGATCAGCAGCGCCGCACGATGGAGGCACTCAAGCTCGCGCAGCGGCTCGACGAGGCCGCCGAGGCGGCACACATCGGGCTGTGGTCGGGACCGCTGGACGGGTCGCTGCCGCAATGGAACCGTCTCATGTTCACGCTGCTCGGGCAGGACCCCGCCGAGGGTCCGCTGCGCATGGGCGAACTGCTGCGTCGCTACGCCCATCCGGACGATCGAGAACGTGTCGCCGTGCGCGCCTTGAACTGGTCACGCGGCCCGTCCGACCAGGCGCTGTCGATCGAGATGCGCATCAGGCGCGGCGATGGTGCGCTGCGCTGGGTCGAGGTGCGTTGCCGCCAGCAGGACGGCGCCGATGGGGTCCGGCGCGCCTACGGGGTGCTGCTCGACGTCACCGAACAGCACGAGGCGCTCGAACGACTGAAGGAGTCCAACGAACGCCTCACGCTGGCCTTGTCGAGTGTGGCGATGGGTACCTGGTCGCGCGACCTGCGCACCAACGAGGATTACTGGGACGAGCAGATGTTTCGCCTGCGCGGACTCGAGCCCCGCGAACGAGCGCTCGATGACGTCGAGCGCCTTGCGATGGTGCTGCCGGAGGACCGCGCGTTGCTGCAAGGGGTGCTCGAGCCCTTCGTGCACACCAGCCAGCCTCTGGAGTACGAGTTCCGACTGCAGCGGGCCGACGGCGAGATCCGCACGATCGCGTCGCGCTCGATCGCGCTGACCGACGACAGCGGCCGCGCCTATCGCCGCATCGGCGTGAACTGGGACGTGACCGAGGCCCGGCTGTCCGAGCGCGCCCAGCGCGAGCGCGAGATCGCCCTGCGGGAGAGTCGCGCCAAGTCGGCCCTGCTGTCGCGCGTCAGCCACGAACTTCGCACCCCCCTGAACGCGGTGCTCGGCTTCACGCAGCTGATGCTCGCGCAGGGCAGCGATGGCGATGCGCTGCAGCGGCGGCGCTGGCTGCTGCAGATCCAGGCCGCAGGCCAGGGGCTACTGGCTTTGATCGACGGCGTGCTTGACCTGAATGAAAGCGCCGGCAATCCGGAACCGGCCGTCTCGGCGCCCGTGCCGCTGGCACCCGTGATCGATCGGGTTCTGTCGCAGTACGCCGCCGACATGAGTGCACGCGGACTCGCCGTGCGGCGCGAGGTCGGAGCACTTGGCGTCGCCGCCGACGAACGCCGCCTGCACCAGGTGCTGGCCCAATTGATCGGCAACGCGGTCAAGTTCAATCGCCAAGGTGGAGATCTCGTGGTGTCGGCGCGCACCGAAGCGAAGGAAACCGTCGTGTCGATCAGCGACCAGGGCCCAGGCGTGCCGCCGTCGCTCGTGCCGCGGCTGTTCGAGGCCTTCAGCGACTCGACGTCCGGACCCGGCATCGGCCTGGCGATCGCGCAGGCGATGGCGCAGCGCATGGGCGGTCGCATCGCGCTCGAACACACCGGCGCCGACGGCAGCGTGTTCGAGCTGCGATTGCCCTCGAACGTAGCGGCGCTGCTGCCCCCGGTACAGGCGCCGCAGCTGCGTCCTTCGGTGCTCTACATCGAGGACAACAACGTCAACATGATGATCGTGCGCGAGCTGCTCACTCAGCGGCCCGACATCGCGTTCGAGGGCGCGCCTGATGGCCGCAGCGGGATTGCCCTTGCGCGCGCGCTGCGGCCTGCGCTGCTGCTGGTGGACATGCAGTTGCCCGATATTGACGGCCTCGAAGTGCTGCGCGAATTGCGCAGCGACCCGGCCACTGCGGGCATGACTTGCGTGGCGCTGTCGGCCAACGCGATGCCAGAAGACGTTCAGCGGGCACGCGCGGCCGGCTTCGACGACTACTGGACCAAGCCGATCGATCTTGGCGAGTTCCTCACGGCGCTCGATCGACTGGTGCCTAGGACGCCGGCGCCGCCACCGGCGTGAGCGGCGCGCGGCCGCCCAGCACCGCGATCAGGTTGTCGACGGCCAGCTGCGCCATCGCGCGTCGCGTGGCCTCGGTCGCGCTCGCGATGTGCGGTGTGAGAACGACATTCGGCACGGCAAGCAAGGCCGGATGTACAGACGGTTCGCCTTCGAACACGTCGAGGCCGGCCGCGGCAATGCGGCGCTCGGCCAGCGCCTGCGCCAGCGCGGCATCGTCGACCACGCCACCACGGGCGATGTTGATCAGCGTCGCGGTCGGCTTCATCAGGGCCAGCTCCCGTGAGCCGATCGCGTGGTGGCTCGCCGCCGAATACGGGACGACGACGATCAGGTGGTCAGCCTGCGCCAGCAACACGTCCTTGTCGACCCAACACGCGCTCAGCGGGGCCTCGACGTCGGGCGCCAGACGGCTGCGGTTGTGATAGATCACCCTCATCCCGAAGCCCAGCGCTCCGCGCCGCGCGATGGCCTGACCGATGCGGCCCATGCCGAGGATGCCGAGCGTGGCGCCATGGACATCGGCGCCGCAGAAGAAGTCGACGCTCCAGCGCTTCCAGCGGCCGGCACGCAGAAAATGCTCGCTCTCGGCGATCCGGCGCGCGGTGGCCATCATCAGCGCGAACCCGAAATCGGCAGTGGTCTCGGTCAGCACGTCCGGCGCATTGGTGACCACGATGCCGCGAGCGGCACAGGCAGCCACGTCGATGTTGTTGTAGCCCACCGCCATCGAACACACGGCGCGCAGCTCGGGGCAGCCCGCCACCAGGGCAGCATCGATCTTCTCCGTCGCGGCCACGAACACACCCTGCTTGCCTTGCAGGCGATGCATCAGCTCGGCGTGCGACCAGTCGACAGGCTCGTTGTTGGCCTCGACCTCGAAATGCTCGCGCAGGCGCGTGACGATCGCCGGGAAGACCTGGCGCGCGACGAGAACGGACGGCCTCATGTGACGCGCCCCTCACTGCGACACCGTGGCGGCTGCGGACGCGGGCGCCGCGGCCTCCGCAGCCGCCGCGGCCCGATGCAGCGGCTCCGGATGCCAGCCCAGCACGGCCAGCAGCACGAAGTACCCGATCATGTAGCCGACCGCCACGTGCCAGCCCTGGCGCAGCCACTGCCCGACCGAGCGCGCCTCGGGGAAGTAGTTGGCCAGCGCGACGCCGGACGATGATCCGAACCAGATCATCGAACCGCCGAAACCCACCGCGTAGGCCAGGAACCCCCAGTCGTAGCCGCCCTGGTGCAAGGCGAGCGATGTCAGGGGGATGTTGTCGAACACCGCGGACACGACACCGAGGCCAAGTGCCGTCTGCCACGACGCCACCGGCAGCTTCTCCACGGGCATCATCGACGCGCACAGCACGAGCGACAAGAGGAACACGCTGCCCTTGACCGCGTCGGGAACGAGATCCCAGTCCGGCTGGCGCCAGGCAGCGGTCACGACGATCGCCAGCAGCACCGCCAGCCCGATCACCGGCACATGGTCGAGCACCTCGGGATGGCGCAGATTGAAGTAGACGTTGGCGCCGATGGCCGAGATCAGGATCGCCGCCACGATGGTCAGACGCACGCCATCGACCTGGATGCCATGCGCGGCATCCTTGACGATAGGCTGGTAGGCGTGCTGCTGCCGCGCGGCAATCACACCGAAGAACAACAGTGCAGGCACGGCAGCGATGTAGGCATCGAGCACCTGCAGCGGCGAGCCGCCCGCGATCCAGATCATCGTCGTGGTGGTATCGCCCACGACGCTGCCCGCGCCGCCCGCATTGGAGGCCGCGACGATGGCTGCAAGGTAGCCGATGTGCACCCGCTTCTTGAACACGGCCGCGGCGATTGTGCCGCCGATCATCGCGGCAGCGATGTTGTCGAGAAAGCTCGACAACACGAACACCAGGGCCAGCAGCACGAAGCCGCCTTTCCAATCGTCGGGCAGCACCTGCGGCAGCAATGCCGGAAGGTGGCTGCGCTCGAAGTGATTGGCCAGCAGCGCGAAGCCGACCAGCAGCGCGAACAGGTTGGCGACGATCACCCACTCATGTCCGACATGCGCCACCAGTCCTGCAACGCCGGCCCCGGTGGGAAACGGCGAGAACAGCAGCTTGTAAAGCGTGATGACGACCAGACCCGTGACCGCGACCTTGAGCACATGGTGGTGCAGCAGCGCCACCCCGGTCAGCGTCAGCGCGAACAGCACGAAGTCGAAAGGGATGCCTGCGATCGTCATGATTGTTATGTCTCCTCGGTGCGCCCGATTCTAGGCAGCGCGCTGCCGCCAACCTACTCGTGAAAGCGCGCGAACGCCGACACCGGCTCGCGCTCGGTCACGAGCCGATTCTCGGGTGCACTGGGGTCGGCCCAGCCCAGCGACATGCCGCACACGACCATCTCGCTGGCGGGCAGCTCAAGATGCTGCGCGATCACCTCGTAGAAGCCAATGAAGGCGGCCTGCGGACAGGTGTCCAGACCACGTGCCCGTGCGGCCACCATGATGTTTTCGAGGAACATGCCGTAGTCCAGCCACGAGCCCTGGCGCAGGATGCGATCGATCGTGAAGATCAGGCCCACCGGCGCGCCGAAGAAGATGTAGTTGCGGCCGTGCTGCGCATGCATGCGCGCCTTGTCGCCCTTGCCGATCCCCAACAGGCTGTACAGGTCCCAGCCGATCTTGCGTCGCCGCTCGAGGTAGGGCGACACCCACTCGGTCGGGTAGTAGTCGTACTCGCCGACGTCGGCGCCGACCGAGCCCATACCCGATCGCGCATCGTGTTCGGCCAGGATGCGCCGCGACAGTTCTTCCTTCGCCCGCCCGGTCAGCACCGTAACCTTCCAGGGCTGCGTGTTCACGCCCGAAGGTGCGCGCGAGGCCACGCGCAGAATGTCCTCGACCGTCTCGCGCGGCACAGGTTTCGGCAGGAAGGCGCGCACCGCGCGGCGGCTGCGGATGGCCTCGTCGACGGCGGCGGTGGACTGCGGTGTGATCGTCATTGGATGGCTATGCGGTCGGAGAGAACGGAACCGGCAGCGCCGCGTTGGGAACGCCAGCGTTGCCACGAATCGAAAGCGGCTTCCAGCGTGGCCAGATGGGCAGCCACGCTGTCGTCGATGTTTCGGCCGTAGCCACCTGCCATGCTGACGGCCACCGGAATGCCACGTTCACGGCAGGCCCCGAAAACGCGGCGGTCGCGCTCCGCCAGGCCTTGGTGTGTCAGGGCCAGGCGCCCCAGCCGGTCGCCTTCGTGCGGATCCGCGCCGGCCAGATAGAACACAAGTCCTGGCGGCGCCGCACCGTGGCGGGCCCACAACCGGTCGAGCGCGTCGTCGAGTGCGCCCAGGTACAGCCCGTCGTCGCAGCGATCGGGCAGTTCGACATCGAGGTCGCCCGCTTGCTTGCGGAATGGAAAGTTGCGTGCGCCATGGATCGACAGCGTGAACACCGTCTCATCGTCGCGAAAGATTGCGGCGGTGCCGTTGCCCTGGTGGACATCCAGATCGATCACCACCACACGCAGCAACTGGCGATGGCGCCGATGCCACTCGGCCTGCATCAGGCGCGCGGCCACCGCCGCGTCGTTGAACACGCAGTAGCCGCTGCCCTTGTCGGCTTGGGCATGGTGCGTGCCGCCCGCCAGATTCGCCGCCACGCCCTCACCTTCGAGCAGCGCCGTGCGTGCAGCCTGAATCGTCGCGCCGACCGATCGCCTCGCGCGTTCGGCCATTCGCGGCGACCACGGAAACCCGATCTCGCGCTGCTCAGCCTCCGACAGCAGGCCGTCAGCGACCGCGCTGACGTAGGTAGGCGTATGCGCCAGTGCCAATTCGCCATCGCTTGCCGCTTGGGCCTGTTCCAGCCGAATCCCGGGGCAGCACTGTCCCACGCGGTCGCGCAGCCGCTCGTACTTGCCCATGGGAAAGCGATGGCCCTCGGGCAGCGGCAGCACGAAGTGGTCGGCGTAGAAGGCCTTCATGGCGCGGGATTGTCGGTGCAGCGTTGTCGCGATTAGAGCGGCCAACCTAGGAAATTTGGTGCACCGCAGCAAATAGGGCTTGCAATCCGAGGGTTGTCCCCTAAAATTCGCCTCATGCTGCAATGCAGCAAAGTGTCCCAAGCCCCCCCCCTCCCCCAACCACTCTCTGGAGAATTGCACATGTTGACCGCTGAACAACTGATGGCTGCACAAAAGGCCAATGTCGAAACCCTGTTCGGTCTGACGAACAAGGCCTTCGAAGGCGTCGAAAAGCTCGTCGAATTGAACCTGCAAGTCGCGAAGACCGCACTGGGCGAAGCCGGCTCGGCTGCCACCGCCGCGATGTCGGTCAAGGACGCGCAGGAACTGCTGAGCCTGCAAGCCAGCTACCTGCAGCCGACCGCTGAAAAGGCGGCCGCCTACACCCGTCATCTTTACGACATCGCTGCCGCGACCAACGCGGAAGTGACGAAGGTCGCCGAGATGCAGCTGGCCGACTCGCAGAAGAAGTTCATGGGCCTCGTCGACAGCGCCGCGAAGAATGCGCCGGCTGGCACCGAGAACGCCGTCGCCCTCGTGCGCTCGGCTGTCGCCGCTGCCAACAACGCGTTCGAAAGCGTGCAGAAGGCTGCTAAGCAAGCCGCCGACGTCGCCGAAGCCAACTTCCAGGCCATGACCACGACGGCCGTCAAGGCCACTCAAGCCACGACCAAGGCGCGCCGCGCGGCCTGAGTCTTGCTACTTACGTTCTGATCTCCGCGAGATGCACCGAATCTGAGCGCGACGGTCGGGCCCTGGGTCCGCCACGCACCTGAAAGGTTGTCTCCTCGGTACCTGGTCTGTGGGTACCTTTGCGGCCCGGTGGCAACACCGGGCCGCTTTTCATTGGGAAGACCCTCCTCAATTTTCCCAACGAATTCGTTTCGGACTTCTTTGTTCTCTTCAAATACACAAGGCGTTCCTAGAGTGTGGACTGGACGCTGCTGGTGGCCTTGCTGGCCGGCTCGCTCCCGGGCATCTGGGTCGTCGCGCAGTTGACCCGGCGCATGCCCGAGATCCTGGTGCGCGGCCTACTCTGCGCGTCGCTGGCCACGGCCGGCATGAAGGTGATCTGAGACATGCGCCCCGCGAGCCAATTGCGTGCGCGGCGAACTGCCCGAGGATGGCTTTCGCGCACTGTGTCTGCAGAACGGCCGGTACGTGCAGCGGCATGCCCCGATGCTGCGCGTGGCCGTTCCCTAAGGCGCCATGTCGAGCGCGCAGCTGCGCACGCTGGCGCGCATGCACGCGAGTTCGACCTCGGCTTCGCCCATTTCACGACGCGCCAGAACGTTCAGTACAACTGGATTCCGATGGCCCTCGCGGGCGCAGGGGGCGCATTCCGGCCGGGTCACCGTGCGGCCGTAAAATCACGCTCTCGAACCCGGGCCCGCCTCGACGCGGGCCCTTCAACGTCCACCGCCGCTGGCGCCGCTTTATGACCCACGTCGTCCTCGAATCGTGCATCCGCTGCAAGTACACCGACTGCGTCGATGTCTGCCCTGTCG